>JBEBJW010000833.1:0-4001 GCA_040079715.1 Myxococcota bacterium
GGTAGCTCAGCACGCGCATGGTGCGGCGGTCGATGTAGACGAGGATCGGAAGCGGAAGCGGGATCTTGGGGTCGAGGCCGCCGAAGCGATGGAGCGGATCGAGGAGGACCACCGGGTTCGGCGCGCCCACGATCTTGCTGCGGAACGGGCCGATGTCGGCGGCCGTGGCGGGAAGGTTGATGTCCGACCGCACCAGTAGATCGACCAGCGCGACCCGCTCGAGCCGCACCGTGGGCAGCAGCTCGGCCGAGCTGACCACCGGCAGCCGGGGGACCGACCGCTCGAGCAGCCGCCGGAGCGCCGCCCGGGCCAGCGGCGGGGCGAGCAGGACCACCGGGCCCTCGGCCGCCCGCGCCTCGGCCTCGTCGCGGACCCGGGTGATCAGCCGCCGCGCGCTGTCCGGGTCCATCGAGAGGGCCGGCGGGCCGCCCTCCTGGGTCTGGAGGCCGCGCAGGAGCACGGCGTCCTCGGCGTCCGGGGCCAGGCCGACGAACCGGAGGACCCCGGCCTCGGTCGAGAACTTCCGGGTGATCACCCGCGCGAGGCGCTGGCGGACGAACTCGGTCAGCACGTCGGGATCGCGGGTCCGGCCGGCGTAGTCGCCGAGCGCCTCCAGGATCGTCACCGTGTCCCGGACCGAGACGCCCTCGCGGACCAGGTTCCGGAACACCCGGAGGACCGCGTTCCGGCCGAGCGGATCCGGGATCAGGTCCTCGACCAGCCGCGGGTTCTCGTTCCCGACGCGCTCGAGCGCCTTGGCGAGCTGCGACGTGTCGAACAGCTCGTGGGCGACCCCCTGCACGACCTCGACCAGGTGGGTCGACATCACGGTCGGCACGTCGACGACGGTGTACCCGAGGGTCTGGGCCTTCACCACCAGCGCGTCGGGGATCCACCACGCGGGCAGCCCGAACACCGGATCCTTCGTCGGCAGGCCCTTCAACGGCCCGAGGGTCCCGCCGGGGTCGAGCGCGAGGTGCTGGCGGGCGTGGACCTTGCCGCGCGCGATCTCCTCGCCGCGGAGCAGGATCGCGTACTCTCCGCCTTGCAGGCGCAGGTTGTCGCGCAGGTGGACCCGCGGCATCACCACGCCGAGGTCCTGGGCGAACTGGTTCCGAATCCGCTGGATCCGCTGGACCAGCTCGGCGCCGTGCTGCTCGTCGACCAGGTACAGCAGATCGAGGCCGACCTCGATCGCGAGCGGCTCGACCGGGAGCAGATCCTCCGGGCGGACCTCCGGACGCGGCCCGGCCTCGGCGTCGTCGGACGGGGGCGGCGTCTTGTCCGCCGGCTGGTTCGCGATCTGCCACCCGAACCACGCGACCGCGGCGGCCATCAGCAGGAACGGGATCGTCAGGCCCGGGATCACCGCGAACGCCGCCAGGCACCCGGCGAGCAGGCCGATCAGCCGCGGAGACGAGAACAGCTGCCCGCCGACCTGGCTGTGGAGCGAGCGCTTGTCGGCGTCGTTGACCCGGGTGACCAGCAACGCCGCCGCGAGCGACACGATCAACGTCGGCACCTGGCTCGCGAGCCCGTCGCCGATCGTCAGCAGCGTGTAGTTCTTCATCGCGTCGGCGAGCGGCATCCCGTGCTGGAGCGTCCCGATCAGCACGCCGCCGAGCGCGTTGATCAGGGTGATCGCGATCCCGGCGATCGCGTCGCCGCGGACGAACTTCGACGCGCCGTCCATCGAGCCGTAGAAGTCCGCTTCCATCGCGATCTCGGCCCGGCGGTGCCGCGCGGTCTTCTCGTCGATCGAGCCGCTGTTCAGCTCGGCGTCGACCGACATCTGCTTGCCGGGCATCGCATCGAGCGTGAACCGCGCAGCGACCTCGGCCACGCGCCCCGCGCCCTTCGTCACCACCACGAAGTTGATCACGATCAGGATCGTGAACACCACCGCGCCGACGATGTAGTTCCCGCCGATCACGAACTCGCCCATCGCGGCGATGATCCGGCCGGCGGCGTAGTGGCCCTCGGCGCCGTGGAGCAGGACCGCCCGGGTGGTCGCGACGTTCAGCGCGAGCCGGAACACCGTGGTGACCAGCAGCAGGATCGGGAACGCCGACAGGTCGACCGGGCGACGCACCGACAGGACCGACAGGAACAGCAGGAGCGACGCGGCGATCGACGCGGTGATCAACCCGTCGATCGCGAACCCCGGCAGCGGCACGAGCATGATCGCGAGCAGGGCGAACACCCCGCCGGCGAGCACGAGATCGCCCTGGGCGGTCAGCTTCTGGATCCAGGTCGTCGTCGGAGGCATGGAGCCCCCTTCGGACCGTCCGCGCAGAGGTTGAGTCCGCGGATCCAATCGTGTCGCAGACGGTACCGGGGTGACACCGCGGTCGGCGCGACCAGGTACGGTCCGGAGATGGAGCGGGACGCGATCGATGCGGCGCTGGTGGGCTGGGCCGGACGGCTCCGCCGCAAGCGGTGGACCGTGGCCGCGAACCTCGGCGCTCTGGCGCTGTTCTCGGTGCCCGCCGCCGGGATCGCGGCCTTCGGGCTCGGGTTCTCCGGGTTCATCGGCGCGATCGCCGCGACCCGCTCCGACCCGTCGACCGGGCTCGCGATCGCCGCTCCGTTCGTCGCGTTTCCGATGGTCTTCGCGGCGATGGTGGTCGGCGCGCTCGCGCTGGTGGTGGCGGACCTCGCGCGGTCGGCCCGGCGTCCCGCGCTGGTGATCGTCGGGCGGGTCGAGCGCGTCGCGTTCGTGGCCGGGGTCACCAGGGGGCGGATGCGGTTCGAGGTCGAGGTGGTGGCGGACGAGGGCTGGCGCCTGTCGCGCGACGGAGCGGTCGTTCGGGTGCCGATCGAGCCCCGACGCGCCGTGCGGGCCGCGCCCGGGGTCGGTCGGGTGACCCCGGAGGGGGAGCGCGCCCTGGTGCTGATCCTCGCCGATGGCGTCTGCGGGTGGATCGGCCGGACCGGCGCCACCACCACCCGTTGATACATTACTGGTGGAATCGGATCCGACCGTCTGGGTGAAAGAACGGCGGGAGGTCCGAGATGGCGTTCAGGCACGTGGTCGGCGGGTTGGTGATCGGGGCGGTCGGGCTCGCGTGCGCGGGGGGGCCGGCCGCCCCCACTGCGCCCACCGCAGAGGCGCCTCTGGAGGCCCCGGTGGCGGCTCCGGAGCCGGCGCGGGCCCCGCGGGGAGCGCCGGCCCCGCAGGCCGACGCCGAGTGCATCCCGAAGGAGTACGCGTGCCGCGGGAACGAGCTGTGGCGGTGCGGCGGGGGCCACTGGAAGCTGGTGAAGGACTGCGCGGCCACCGACGCCCCGTACTGCATGCTGGACAACGAGGACGGAGGACCGCAGTTCGAAGGTCACTGCAGCACGATCCTCGCCGCGTGCCCGTTCGTCGACGTGTACACCGACGCCGGGTGGGTCACCACCGGCGAGATCCTGCGGAACCTGAACCGGCCGGCGCTGTACGGCTCGCAGTCGCTGCCCCTCCCCGCCGACGCGGTGGTCGACGGGCACGTCATCCTGCGGCTCGCCGAGCGGAAGCCCGAGACCACCTACCTCGACGCGGTGTGGCTGGAGGTCGGCGGGCGGCGGATCCTGCCGGTGGGCTGCTCGGCCGACCAGCCGGCGTGCGCGATCGATCGGGTGTTCGACGAGCTCCGCCCCGGGGCGGTCCGGACGTTCGAGTTCGACGTCCCCGTCGGCGGCGAACCGGTGCTGTGGGCCCACGGGTACTACCTCCCCGACCGCCCCTGACCCGTGGAGGCAGGTCGGGTGGCCTGCGCGGTCGCCGCCGAGTAGTCTCCAGAAAAGACCGATCGGTCTCTTTCTGGAGGCGGCGATGGGGACGAAGGGGGACGCGACCCGGGCGCGGGTGATCGCGACGACCGCGGCGCTGATGAACGCCGGCGGGTGGCGGGACCTGCCGGTGTCGGCGGTGCTCACGGCGACGGGGCTCCAGAAGGGGGGCCTGTACCGCCACTTCGACGGCCGCGACGCCCTCGCGCACGCCGCGCTGACCCACG
>JBEBJW010000834.1:0-4000 GCA_040079715.1 Myxococcota bacterium
GAACCACCGCGCCCTCCCCCACCGCCGAGGCGCGCTCCAGCTCGGCGCGCGCGATCCCAGGCATCGGGCCCCACCCGGTCAACGAGCCACCGGCCGAGGTCCGCGATCCCGTCGAACCCGAGGTCGGGGCGCGTCGTCGCGATCCGGGTCTCGAGGGTCAACGGGCGCATCGCCGCTCCAGCGCTGCCTCGCCGCCACGGAAGCGCACCACGGCCCCCGCCGCCAGGCGTGAGCTCCTTGCCCGATCCGGGTGGACCGACTACAGCAAAAGTAAATCGATTTACTTTCGAGGACTCCGATGTGCATCGGCTGCGGCGTTGTCCTGATGCTCGGCGCGTACTGGGTCTGGTCGCGGTTCCTCGGGATGTCGGAGGTCGCGTTCCTCGCGTTCGCGGTGTCCCCGCCCGGACGGAGCGTGGGCTCCGAGATCCGCCTGGCCGCGTTCGGTCGGGAGCCGTCGCTGGCGGCGATCCCTCAGCTCGCGCTGCCGCTCGCGGCGCTCGTGTGGCTGTGGGTCGTCGGTGGCGAGGCCGCGGCGAACGACGACGCCCTCGCCTGTGCTCCGGCGCTCCGGTGGATGCGGGCGCTGGTGTGGCTGGTCTGGGCCCTGCCGGCCGCGCCCGCGGCGTTCCGGACCCGCCGGCTGCTGGTCGCCAGAGGGGTCGCGGCTGCGCTCCTGGCGTCGTCCGGCCTGCTGCGCGACGGAGCGGCCAGCGTCGAGTTCGCGTCGTTCCTCCTCGCGTCGGCGGTCGCTGGCGAGGGCTGGTTGTCGACCGTGTACCGCCGAGCCGCGGTCCTCCGCCTCGACTGGGACCAGGGCGGCGTTCGGCTGCACACCGATCACGGATGGCGGCGGCTCGGCGGCCTGCCCACGTCGTCCGGGATCGGAGCGGACCGGCTCCGGATCGGTCCATGGACGATACCGTACGCCGATCGGACGCCAGCGATGCCCGTGACGCCGATCGACGACGCGGCGCTCGCCGACCGGCTGCCGCCCCTGCCGATGCCGATCGTCGAGCCGACGCCGCTGGCGCTCCACTGCCGCGCCTACCGATTCGCCGCGCTGTTCGGCGGCCTCGCACCGCTGGCGGTGGTGGCGATCACCGCCTGGCTGCCACTGGTGTCGGGAGACCGCGCCGAGGCGTCGGCCCGCCTGCTGACCCAACTCCCCGGTCTGGTGGTGTGGATCGGCGCGGGCGTGGCGTACCCGGGCGGTTCGCTCGAGCCGTCACGTCGACCGACCGGGTGAGCTCGAACGACCGCCGATGTCCCCACTTCGTCCCGTCCCTTCCCCGTCGGAGCGTCCGATGTGCCTTGCCCTGGCCCTGTTCCCGTTCGCCCTGCTGCTGACCTGGATCGGGGGGCTCCAGCTGTCCGCCACTGCGTTCCTCGCGTCGACGATTCACCTGAACCCGCCGGACCGGAGCACGCGCCCGGAGGTCTCCCTCCGCGCGTTCCGGCCCGAGGCTTCGCTGGCGGCGATCCTCGCGCCGACGCTCCCGGTGGCGCTGGTCGTGTGGTCCGCGGTCCTGGGTCTCCAGGCGCTCTCGGTCTCCGACGGTGGTGACGCGTTGCTCGAGAGCGCCTGGCTCCGGTGGCCTCGGGCTCTGGTGTGGCTGCTCTGGACCCTGCCGGGGTGGTCGGCGGTGGGCCGGTCGCGCCCACTGATCGCCGGCAGGCTGGCCGGGACGGCGCTGCTGATGGCGCCCGCCGTCGCGCGCGACGGTGCGGGGGCGGTCGAGCTCGTGTCGTTCCTCGTCGCGGTGTCGGTCGCGAGCGAGGGGTGGTTCGTCGGCCTCTATCGCCGGGCCGCCAGGGTCCACCTCGACTGGGATCCGGGAGGCGTTCGCCTGTACACCGATCACGGCTGGCGGCGACTCGACGATCTGCCCACTGCAGAGGGCATCGGACCGGAGGCGATCACGATCGGCCCGTGGAGCATCCCGTACGCCGATGAGCGCCCCACGCTGCCGATCGCACCGACCGACGGCCCGCCGCCACCCCGACCCGTCCTCGACGAGCTGGCGTTGCACCGCCGTGGCTACCGGCTCGCCGCCGGATTCGGCGCGGTCGGCCCGGTGGCGGTGCTGGTGCTCCCCGCGTGGCTCTCGGTGTCGCTCGGGGCGCCGGACGACGCGTCTGCCCTGCTGTGGTTCCTCCCCGGAGTGCTCGCCTGGCACGGCGCGGGCTTCCTGTTCCCCGGAGGTATGCTCGCGCCCGCGCGACGAGGGGACGGATGACCAAGGGCGAGGACACGCGGGAGCGCCTGCTGCAGGCCGCGATCGAGCTGTTCGCCGAGCGGGGCTACCACGCGACCTCGCTCAAGGACATCACCTCGCGGGCGGGCCGCTCACCGGGGCTGGCCTACCGGTACTTCCGCCAGAAGGAGGACTTCGTCCTCGCGCTGTACGGCCGGATCGCCGACGAGCTCGCGCAGGTCGAGCTGCCCGCCGGGCCAGCGCCCGCCCGGTACGCCACGGTGCTGCGCGAGAAGCTCCGGCTGGTCCGTCCGCACCGGGTGGTGCTCGCCGCCGTGGTGGGCGCACTGATCGATCCGGCGAATCGGCTGGGCCTCGCGTCGGACGAGACGCGGGCGGTGCGCGACGCGGTGCGCGCGGTCGTCCGAGCGGCGCTGGTCGGGGCGGACCCGCCGGCCCCCGAGACCTGGACCGAGCCGCTGTACGCCGTCCACCTGCTCGTCCTGCTGGTGGCGATCGCCGCCGCGGACCCGCGCGCTGCCGACGCGACGGTCGACCTGGTGGAGCAGCTCCTGACCGCGGTCCCGCCGCCGCTCCTGTCGGCGCTGTTCGCGCGGGCCGAGCCGATCTGGCCGCTGCTGTTCCCGCGCTGAGCGCGCCGGACCGCCCCGGTCACGCCGTCCTCGGTCACGCCGTCCTCGGTCACGCCGTCCTCGGTCACGCCGTCCTCGGTCACGCCGTCCTCGGTCACACAGGGACCCGCAGCCCGCGCTTCACCGACCGGAGCACCACCTGGGTCTCGAAGCTCCGGACGTTCGGGTCGGACAGCAGGTGGGCCCGGGTGAACGCCTCGTACGCCGGAAGATCGGCGGTGACGACCACCAGCACGTAGTCCGCCCGGCCGGTCACGTACCAGCACTGCTGGACCTCGGGGCACGCCGAGATCCTGGCCTCGAACCGCGCGAGATCCTCCGCGCGCTCGCGGTCGATGTCGACCGACACGATCGCGGTGGTCGACAGCCCGACCGTCGCGGCGTCGACCACCGCGACCTCGGCCGCGATCACCCCCTCGTCGCGCAGCCGCTTCAACCGTCGGTACACCGCAGCGGTCGACAGGCCGATCGCCGCGCCGATCGCCTCGGCGGTGGTCCGGGTGTCGGCCTGGTACCGCGCCAGGATCCGCCGATCGAAGGCGTCGAGCTCGATCACCGGCCGATCCGATTGTTATCGACGATCGGCCCCGAATCGCGAGGATTCGTCGGACCCCCCTGCATACGGTGCGGTCGCTTGCGACGGAGCGCACGATGTTCGATCACCTGTCCCTCGGGGTCCACGATCTCGACCATTCCACCACGTTCTACCGCCGGGTCCTCGGCGCCCTCGGGTACCGGCTCCACCACCACCGGCCGACCGAGGCGGCGTTCGGCCCGGACGACCACGCGGCGCTGGTCCTGTATCCGGTCGACCGCGACCGGCCCGCGACCGCTCCCCGGATGCACGTCGCGTTCCGGGCGCCCGATCGGGCCGCGGTGCGCGCGTTCCACGCGGCCGCGCTCGCGCTCGGCGGGGCGGCCCTCCCCGACCGGGACCCGGCCGAGCGCCCCCAGTTCGGCGCGGACTACTTCGGGGCGGGGGTCAGCGACCCGGACGGCCACGTGCTCGAGGTGCTGACCCGGGCCGGGCCGGGCTGACGCGCACCCCGACCGACGGCCACGCCGCCCAGCGGGTATGGTGGCGTCCGAGGCCGATGGCGGCCCGGCCGGAGGACCGAGTGATGATCTGGCTGCTCGCGGGGTGCACCC
>JBEBJW010000835.1:0-3986 GCA_040079715.1 Myxococcota bacterium
GTTACGCGATCGAGGGGCGGGGGGTGTTCCTGGTGGAGCGGATCGAGGGCGACTACTTCAACGTGATCGGCCTGCCGCTGCTCCGCGTGCTGACGGTCCTCCGCGCCGCCGGCTGGCGGTTCGCGTGATCGACGAGGAGCTCGCAGCGCTGGTGTCCGCGGCGCGCGCCGCGCTCGAGGACGCGTCCGGTCGGGGGGTCCGCGACGAGGAGGTCTCTGCTCGTTCCGCGCCGTCCCCCGCCGATCGCGAGCCCGTCCAGGACGCGATCCCCGCCGCCGCGCCGCGCCCCGCGAGCGACTGGTACAGCCTCGCCGCCGCCGATCGGGCAGACGCGTTGCCGCCGGCGATCCGCCTCCAGCAGATCCGGGACGAGATCGGGGACTGCCGGCGGTGCGGCCTGTGCCGAGAGCGGCGCCAGATCGTGTACGGCGTCGGGGATCCGGCGGCGCGGCTGGTCGTGCTGGGCGAGGCCCCGGGGTACCACGAGGATCAGCAGGGGGAGCCGTTCGTCGGCCCGGCCGGCCAGATGCTCGACAAGATGCTCGAGAACGTGATCGGGCTCCGGCGCGACCAGGTGTACATCCTGAACGCGGTGAAGTGCCGGCCGCCGAAGAACCGGAACCCGGAGCCGGACGAGCTCGACGCGTGTCGGCCGTTCCTCGACGCCCAGCTCGCCGCGATCGCCCCGAAGCTGATCCTGGTGCTCGGCTCGGTCGCGTACCGGGCGCTGTTCCGGACGGACAGCGGGATCTCGCGCGGGCGCGGTCGGTGGCACGACCACGAGGGGATCCCGGTGATGCCGACGTTCCACCCGGCGTACCTGTTGCGGAAGCCGGAGGACAAGAAGTACACGTTCGAGGATCTGAAGGCGGTCAAACAGCGGTACGAGGAGTTGGGGCTCACGTGAAGCTGCGGCGGCTCGAGATCCGGAAGTGGAGGGCGCTGGCGGAGCCGGTGGTCCTCGAGTTCCACGACGGGATCAACGTGGTGCTCGGCCGCAACGGGACCGGCAAGTCGAACCTGCTGGACCTGCTCGCGCGCGTCACCGCGATGCGGTTCGATCCCGAGCCGACCGACCTCACCGCGGTGTTCGACGGGGCCGACGGGGCGAGGATCGAGCTCGAGGTCTCCGGCGACGAGGGCCACTTCGTGATTTTGGGCCCGCCGGATCCGGACGAGACCGCTCCGGATTTCCGGTTCGGGGAGGCGCTCGACGGGTGGGCCCGGATCACCGGGGAGGCCGACCAGTCGGCCACGTTGACCGCCCCCCACGTCGCATCCCCGGGCCGGAACGAGTTCCCGGGTGCCTTTTTCGTTCCGGACGTCGTGACCTCCGCCCTCGGCCGGACCTGGTCCGCCCAATCCATGCGAGACTGGGCGGTCGAGAGTCCGCAGTCGGCGCTGCTCCGAGCGTATGCGAGCCTCGTCGGCGCCGAGCGCGTCTCGCTGCACGCGAAGCTCGCTCGGATCGATGACGGAAAACCGAGGTACGAAGGGTTCGACGTGTTCGTCCGGTACGACGACCGCACCGAGGTGTCGGGCCAGTACCTGAGCTTCGGGGAGAAGCGGCTCCTCGCGTTCCTGTGGCACACCGGCGTGGTGCCTGCAGACGGCGTGGTGGTCGCGGACGAGCTGACGAACGGGATGCACCACGCCTGGCTGTCCGCCTGCATCGACGCGATCGGGGACCGGCAGGCGTTCGTCGCCCTCCAGAACCCGTTGCTGCTCGACTACCTGGCGTTCGACTCCGCCGAGGACGTTCGACGGTCGTTCGTGTTGTGCGACCACGCGCCGCGTGGGTCTCACGGGAGGTGGCGATGGCGGCAGCTCGACGCGAGCGGCGCCGACGAGCTGTTCGGGTCGTGGATGGCGGGCCGGGAGCTCCTGAGCGAGATCCTGATCAGCCACGGCGTGTGGTGACCGGGGTCGTCGTGTTCGGCGAGGACACGGGTCGAGACGGAATCGCCGTCGTTCGCGCGGTGGTCGAGCGAACGCTGCGCCTGATCGGGGCGGAGCTCGCGGTGATGCCTCCGCTGGACGAGGCCGAGCGCGCCGCCGGCACCCTCGCGGCGTGGCGCGCCCGGACCGCGGCGGGGCACTCCGCCCGGGTCCGGCTCCTCAACGTGATCTCGACCTACCTCGACAAGGGGCGGGTGGTCGCGGTCATGGTCGACGCGGACGCGCCGTGGTCCACGCGCGCCGAGCGCTCCGACAACGTCCGGGACCTCGACGAGCTCGTGCTCGTCCACCACCGAGGCCGCCCGGTCATCGGGATGGTGCCGTACGCCGCGATCGAGGCCTGGCTGTTCCGTGGCGTCCACCTCGTCCCGAAGCTGGCCGAACAGCCCGCGGTCGCAGCAAAGGTCACCGCCTGGAGGGCGGATCCGGGGGCGCTCGACGAGGCGGTCCCTCCGAAGGCGGAGCTCCCGTTCGCGGATCGGCACAACCTCGCGTTGGCCGAGGTGTTCCCGACCCGCGCGGTCCGGGATCTCGGCCTGTCGTACGCGGCGTTCGCCGAGGCGCTCGCGTCCCTGGTACCTACTTCCCGACCTTGAGCTTCCCGAGCAGGTCGCCGAGGGTCCCGAACGAGCCGCCGCCGCCCCCGCCGTCCCGCGACGGTCGCGACTGGGCCTGGTGCACCTTCCACGCCTGCTCCTCCTCGGCCCGGCTCTCCCGGGTCGACAGGGTCGGGCGCTTCGGGTCGTCCGTCAGGAGGCGGGCCTCGATCGGCTTGCCCACCCGGAACCGCTGACCGAGCACCGTGCCGCTCGGCAGCTCGACCTCCGCCTCCGGCAGCCAGCCCGTCCGGCCGTCGTCGAGCTGGACCACGACCCCGTTCCGGAGCACGTCCGCGACCTTCCCCCGGACCCGGACCTCGGTCCCCGCCGGGGCCGCGTCGCCCGCCTTGACCGGCGCGAGCTCGAGCCGCCGCCGCTCGCGATCGATCGCCAGCAGCTTCACGTCGACCGCCGATCCGACGGTCAACCCGCCGCCTCCCAGCTTGCTGACGTGCACCAGGCCGGACAGCCCCGCCGCGAGCTCGACGAACGCGCCGAACGGCTCGATCCGGACCACGGTGCCGGTGTACACACCGCCCTCGTGGAACGCGACCTCGACCGCGGTCCACGGGTCCTCTTCGAGGGCCTTCGCCGACAGGGTCAGCTTGCGGTGCTCGAAGTCGATGTCGAGGATCACCACCTCGACCGCGGTCCCGACCCGGATCGACGTCCGCGGATCGTCCACGCCCTTCCACGAGATCTCGCGCTTCGGGACCAGCCCGTCAACCCCGCCGATGTCGACGAACACGCCGAACGACTGGACCGACCGGACCGTGCCGCGGTGCTGCTGGCCGATCGCGAGGGTGGTCCACAGCTGGCCCGCCTTCTTCTCGGCCTCGGCTTCCTGCAGGATTCGGCGGTTCACGACCGTCTTCTCGCCGGTCTCGATCACCACGAACTGCAGCGTCTGGCCGACGTACGCGTCGAGGTCGACCTCCGGGATCCGCGACATCAGCGACACTGGACAGAACGCCCGCGCCGAGCCGATCCGGACCTCGAACCCGCCGCTGTTCCGCGCGGTGACCTTGCCCTCGACCGGCAGCCCGCTCGCGCGCGCCTCTTCGAGGTGATCCGACGCCGCCCGCCCGGAGAGCTGCATCGACAGGACGATCCCGTTCTCGTCCTCGTCGACCACGAACGTGGTCATCTCGCTGCCGACGGTCGCGTTCGGCGCCTCGCCGCGGTCGATCTGGCCCTCGCTCTTGCCGCCGATGTCGACGAACACGGTCTCCCGCCCGATCCGGGTCACGGTGCCGACCACCTTGCTGCCGATCTCGAGCTTCCGGCGGCCGATCGTGGCGCCGTCCATCAGCGCCTTCATCTCCTCCGGGCTCATCTCCGCGATCGCCATCAGATCGTCGTGGGCGAGCTTCGGCGCCGGTTCGGACGACGGGACCGCCTCGCCGCGACCGGGGCGGAGGCGGGTGG
>JBEBJW010000836.1:0-3984 GCA_040079715.1 Myxococcota bacterium
GTACGACGGGGCCTACGTGGCTCGCGCGCTGGTGGTGACCGACCTCGACGGGGACGGCGCGTCGGACCTGGTGCTGGGGGCGCCGGGGGTCGACCTCGGCGGTCCGGACAGCGGCGGCGTGTACGTGTTCTACGGTCCGATCGACGGCAGCCTCGATCTGTCCGACGCCGACGGCGTGCTGTACGGCACCGCCGGGAGCTCCACCGGGGCGGCGGTGGCGGCGGGACCGGTCGACGGCGACGCGACGATCGACCTGTGGATCGCGCAGCCGGGCGGGGCGGCCGGCGGGGCGCGGCTCGTCCCCGGCGCGCCGTAGCGGGAGCCGCGCAGCGTCCCCCGGAACGTGGTACGGGCGTGCCGCGGAGGACGGATGAGCACGGTGGCGGGAGATCGCGCGGTGCGCCTGTGGGTCGTGCTCGCCGCGACGATGATCACCAGCGCGGTCGTGGCCGAGCTCGTGTCGGTCAAGCTGTTCCAGGTGCCGTTCTACGCGTGGCTCGGGATCGACACCCCGTTCACGCTGACCTGCGGCTCGCTCCTGTGGCCGCTCGTGTTCCTGACCACCGACACGATCAACGAGTTCTTCGGGCGGAAGGCCGTCCGGTTCGTCACCTGGGTCACGATGGCGATGATCGGGTGGACGTTCCTCGTCGCCGGGGCCTCGATCCAGATCCCGGCCGCCTCGTTCTCGCCGGTGCCGGACGACGTGTTCCGCAAGGTGTTCGGCCAGTCGACGTGGATCATCGCGGGGTCGATGATGGCGTTCCTGCTGTCGCAGCTCGTCGACGTGACCGTGTTCCACGCGATCCGCCGCGCGTTGAAGGGGCGCCACATCTGGGCCCGCGCGACCGGCTCGACCCTCGTGAGCCAGCTGATCGACAGCTTCGTCGTGATCTACATCGGGTTCTACGGGCCGACGCTGCTCGGCAGCCAGAACGGCGTGTCGTTCGGGCAGGCCGGCAACATCAGCCTGTCGTCGTTCGCGTACAAGGTCGGGATCGCGATCGCGCTGACCCCGCTGATCTACGTGGCGCACGCCGGGGTCCACTGGTGGCTCGGGGACGCGCTCGCCCACAAGCTCGCGGAGGAGGCGGCGGCGACGTCGTGACCACCGAGGGACGGCGATATCGGGTGCTCGGGGTGCTCGGGCGGGGCGGCTTCGGGACGGTGTACCGCGCCGACCTGCTCGGCGACGGCGCGTTCGTCCGCCCGGTCGCGCTCAAGGTGCTGAACCCCGTGATGGCGACGGTGGCGACGGTCGCGGAGCGCCTGCGCGACGAGGCGCGGATCCTCGGGCGGATCCGCCACCGGTCGATCGTTCAGGTCGACGGCCTGATCCGGCTCGAGGACCGCTGGACCATCGTGATGGAGTACGTCGACGGGGTCGACCTCGGCCGGGTCGTCGACGCGGGGCCGATGCCGGCCCGCGCGGCGCTCGAGCTGATCGGCGAGGTCGCGGGCGCGCTCCACGTCGCGTACACCTGGCCCGGCGACGACGGCCCGCTCGGGCTGCTCCACCGGGACCTCAAGCCGCAGAACCTGCTGCTGACCGCGGCCGGCGAGGCGAAGATCGTCGACTTCGGCGTGGCCCGCGTCGATCTGCCGACCCGCGAGGCGGTGACGCGGGGGATGCGGTTCGGGTCACCGGGGTACTCCGCCCCGGAGCGCGCCGACGGCGAGGAGCGGCCGGAGGGCGACGTGTACTCGCTCGGCGTGGTCGCGTACGAGCTGCTGGCCGGCGACCGCCTCGGCCGCCCGTCGGTCCGGCGGGACCGGGCCGAGCCGTTCGTCGCCGACGCGCTCGCGCGCCTTTCGGATCGGGTGGAGCCCGGGGTGACGACGTTCCTCGCCGAGCTCCTCGCGTACGAACCCGGCCGTCGGCCGTCGGCCCGCGAGGTCGAGCGGCGGTGCCGGGCGCTGGTCGCCTCCCTCGACGGACCGTTTCTGCGGGACTGGGCCGAGCACGCGGTGCCGCCGCTGCTCGCGGCTCGGACCCTCGATCCGGTCGAGACGGGTGCGTTCTCGGGCGAGATCGTCAGCGAGCGCCTCAGCGGCCCCAGCCCGCCCGACCGCGGGACGCCGCCGCCGGCGCTGGCGGCGCAGGCCCCGGCCGCGCCGGTCCTCGCGTCATCCCCGCCGTCCCCGCCGGTCCTCGCGGCGACGCCGTCCAGGTCCGCCGGGCAGGTGCTGGTCGCTCCGCCGCCCCGGCAGGCGCTGGTCGCTCCGCCGCCCCGGCAGGCGCTGGTCGCTCCGCCGCCCGTCGCCCATCCGCCCCGTCCGGCCGCTCCGCCGCTCCGTCCGTCGCGCGGCCTGTTCGGGGCGCTCGCCGACCTGTCGGTGTTCGGCGCGGTGGTGGTGGTGGCGGTCACGGGGGTGCTCGGCCTGCTGTCGACCGGGTGCCTGTTCGTGATCTGTTTCGGCGGGGGAGGCTGACCGTCCCCCGCCGGGGGGTGCCGCACCCCGTCCCGAGATACCCTACGGGCCGTGGGTGCACTCCGTCGGTTCGTCGTGGGTTCGCGGGAGGTCGACCTCGACCGGGCGGAGGTCCGCGGCGCGGACGTCGCGGTC
The DNA here is from genome assembly GCA_040079715.1 of Myxococcota bacterium. Taxonomy (GTDB): domain Bacteria; phylum Myxococcota_A; class UBA796; order UBA796; genus JACKER01. The sequence goes on from JBEBJW010000836.1 coordinate 2,569, forward strand.
CCGCTGACCCCGAACGAGGTCAAGGTGCTCGCGGTGCTGTCGGCCCGCGCCGGCGAGGTGGTGGAGCGCGACCAGCTCCTCGCCGACGCGCTCGGGTACCGGAAGGTCGTGAACACCCGGGCGATCGACCAGGCGGTGTGGCGGCTCAGGCGGAAGCTCGAGCCCGAGCCGCACCAGCCGCGGTGGTTGCTGTCCGAGGCGAACGTCGGGTATCGCCTGGTGCTCGACCCGCCGGCGGTCCGGTCGCTGGTGGGGCGGGTCGCCGAGACCGCGCGGGTCCAGGACCTGCTCCGCGCCGGGCCGAAGGTCGCGGTGGTCGGGCTGCCGGGCTCCGGCCGGAAGACGCTGGTGACGGCGGCCGCGGTCGGGCTCGGATGGCCGATCCGATGGGACGGCGCCCGGGCGGTGCTCGGCGACGACGGGGGGCACACCGCGTGGATCGGCACCTCGCCCCCCTCCGATCCCGCGATCCCGGTGGTCCGCCTCGGGGCGCTCGCGCCGGACGAGGGCCGGGCGGTGCTGGTCCGGGCGGTGCTGGCCGCGCGCGGGTCGTCCGGCCTGTCCGACGATGAGGACGCCGAGACGGCGCGGGTCGCCGAGCTCGGCGGCCACCACCCGGCCACCCTGGTCGCGCTGGCCCGGGCGAGCGTGCTCGGGCACCTGCGGGACCTGCGGGAGCCGCCGGTCGTTCGGGCCGCGGTCCGGTTGTCCGGTCGGGAGCCGGGGACGGCCCGGTTCGTCGACGCGGTGGTGGCGGAGCTGGGGCCGTTGGGGGTCCGCGGGCTCGACGGGCTCGACCTGGACGTGTTGGACGCGATCGTCGCTCGGACGGCCCGCCTCGACGCCGCGCTCGCGTTCGCGACCCCGGATCAGGTCGTCCCGCTCGTGCCGGCGCTGGTCGCCCGGGTGCTCGCGACCGGTCGGCCGGTGACCCCGCCGACCCTCCCGCTGGACGCGCCGGTCGACGCCCGGTGCGGGGTGGGGCTGCTCGAGGCGTGGGCGCTCGAGCGGACGGATCTGCGCGCGGCGCTGGCGCGGGCGACGGCGGCTGCTGCGCTCCCGGCCTCGGCGCCCGTGGCTGCGACGGCGATCCGGGCGGCGTTCCGGCTCCACCTGTACGCCGAGGCGGATCCGGCGGCGTTGTCCCCCGCGGTCGACGCGCTCGCGGCGCTGGCGGCTGTGGATCCGCGGCCGATCGTGGTCGGGTCTCACCGGTACGCGCGGGGGCTGCTCGCGATCCGGACCGGCCACACCGACGCCGCGCGGGAAGACCTCGTGGCGGCGCTCGGGCTGGTGCCGCGGTCGGCGCTGGCGCGGATGATCGCGTCGAACCTCGCGGCCGAGGCGGCGCGCGACGGGCGGGTCCACGAGGCCCTCGCGTGGAGCGATCGGGTCGCGGCGGAGGCGCTCCCGCCG
>JBEBJW010000837.1:0-3972 GCA_040079715.1 Myxococcota bacterium
CCACCGGCGGAGGCGCCTGATGGGAAAGATCGTGTTCGGTGCGCTCGCGCCGCACCCCCCTCACCTCGTGTACGCCGAGAACCCTCCCCAGAACGAACCCCGGGCCGAGTGCGGCTGGGAGACGCTCCGGTGGGGGTACGAGCGGCTCCGCCAGGATCTCGCGAAGATCGAATACGACACGATCGTCGTGCTGTCGCCGCACTGGCAGACGTACGTCGGCACCCACTTCCTCGGGGTCCCGCACTTCTCGTCCCTGTCGGTCGATCCGGTGTTCCCGAACCTGTTCCGGTACCGGTACGAGCTCGACGTCGACGTGCCGCTGGCCGAGGCGATGTGCAAGTCGGCCGCGGACCGGGGCCTCGTCACCAAGATGATGCGCAACCCGGACTTCCGCGTCGACTACGGCACGATCGTGAGCTGCCACCTCGTGAACCCGACGTGGAACAAGCCGATCGTGTCGATCAGCTCGCAGCGGTCGACCGCGTTCTACAGCGTCGAGGTGATGCAGGAGCAGATGGTGGCGCTCGGCGAGGCCACCCGGGCCGCGATCGAAGCGTCGGATCGGCGGGTGGTCCTGCTCGCGAGCGAGTCGCTGTCGCACCGGCACTTCGTGACCGAGCCGTCGGTGCCGGAAGACATGTCGCACGAGCACGTCACGAACCACCACCAGTACCTGTGGGACATGCGGCTGATCGAGCTCCTGCGCGAGGGGCGGTCGCGCGAGGTGGTCGACATCATGCCCGAGTTCACCGAGCACGCGGTCAGCGAGTCGGACTCCGGCGCGTTGACCTGGTTGATCGCGGCGCTCGGGTTCCCGACCCGCCCGTTCGAGCTGTACGGATACGGCACGGTGATCGGCACCGGCAACGCGGTGATGGGCGCCGCGACGGAGGCGCGATGAGCGACCGGGCTCCCGGGGTGGTGTTCGGGCTGCTGGTGCCCGGCCTGCCGCACCCGCTGCTGTGTCCCGAGAAGAACGCCGGGTGGGGCCGGCTGCGCGCGGCGTTCGAGGCCGCCCGCGAGGATCTGCGCCGGGCCGAGCCCGACCTGTTGATCGTGTACAGTACGATGTGGTCGTCGGTGATCGGCCATCAGATCGTCTCGGATCCGAAGCCGGTGTGGACCCACGTGGACGAGCTGTTCCACGATCTCGGGTCGATCCCGTACGAGTTCCGGATCGACGCCCCGTTCGCCCACCGGCTGAAGGAGACCGCGACCGCCCGCGGGCTCGAGGCCCGGACGATCGCGTACCACGGGTTCCCGATCGACACCGGCAGCGTGGTCGCGCTGAAGCTGTTGAACCCGGACAACGCCGTCCCGGCCGTGATCCTGTCCAGCAACGTGTACGCGGACCGCGCCGAGACCATCGTGTTCGGCAAGGCCTGTCGCGACGCGATCGACCAGGACCAGCGCAGGGTCGCGGTGATCGTGGTCGGCACGCTGTCGAACCGGCTGTTCACCGACTGGATCGATCCCGCCGCCGACCGGATCCACTCGCTGAAGGACGAGGAGTGGAACCGGAAGATCCTCGAGTTTCTGGGCGAGGGCCGGCTCGAGGACACCGCCCAGCTGTCGCGCGAGATCCACCGCCAGATCCGGATCCCGAAGGTCGTCAGCTTCAAGTCGATGTGGTGGTGGTCCGCGGTGATGGGCCAGCACAACAAGTACACCGGGCACGTCTACGCGTACGAGGCGCTGTACGGCACCGGCGGCGCCGTGGTCGGATTGACCCCGGGCCTCGACGGGATCGGCGAGAAGGAGTTCGACGAAGACGACGTCGAGCGCCACCGCGGCGACCGGAACGTGATCGCCTGATCGCCCGGTCGATCCCCCGGGGATACGACCTGGCACCAGCACCGGCACCAGCACCCAGGCACCAACCCGGCCGCCGAGGCCCGAGGACTCCGTGGACGCCCTGTACAGCGTGATCGACTTCGTGCTCCACGTCGACACCCACCTCGATCACCTGATTCAGGAGTACGGAACCTGGACCTACGCGATCCTCGGACTGATCGTGTTCATGGAGACCGGGCTCGTCGTCACGCCGATCCTGCCCGGCGACTCGCTGCTGTTCGCGGCCGGGATGTTCGCCGCCCGCGGCGCGCTCGACCAGAAGCTCGTGTTCGTCGTGCTGACCTGCGCGGCGCTGCTGGGCGACAACACGAACTACTGGATCGGCCGATACCTCGGACCGAAGGTGCTGAAGAACGAGAACTCGCGGATCTTCCGCAAATCGTACCTCGACAAGACCCACGCGTTCTTCGAGCGGTACGGGGCGATGACGATCGTGCTCGCGCGGTTCGTGCCGATCGTCCGGACGTTCGCGCCGTTCGTCGCCGGGGTCGGCCAGATGACCTACACGACATACCTCGCGTTCAGCGTGTTCGGCGCGGTCGCGTGGGTCGGGATCTGCACGTTCGCGGGCTACTTCCTCGGCAACATCCCGGTGGTCCGGGACAACTTCGAGGTCGCGGTGCTGCTGATCGTCGCGGTGTCGCTGCTCCCGCCGGTGATCGAGTGGGCCCGGCACCGGTTCGGCCGGTCCGAGGTCGCCCGCTGATCCACGTCCTGTTCGGTCCGACCCGTTCGCGACGCCGCCGCGCGCTCGCCCGGGCAGGACTGGGCGGGATCGACGCGATCGGCCGCCCGTCGTTCCTGTACCTCACCGCCACCCGCCGGAAGCGCGACGCGGTGCTGCGCGAGTTCGAGGACCGCGACGCGTTCAGCCCGGAGGTGGCGGCGCTCGGCGACTGGCTCGCCGACCGGTGGGTCCGCGACGGCGACGGCCGGGTGCTGCTGACCGACCGGGGCCTCGCGCTGGTCACCCGCCGGGTCCTCGACGACGACCCCGACCGGTGGCCTCACCTCGCCGCGATCCCCGACCGGGCCGAGGCCGCGTGGGCCCTCGCCCGGCTCGACCAGCGCCTCGACGCCGCCGGGGCGGTCCCGCCGGACCCCGAGGTCCGCGACGTGTTCGCCGCGGTCCGGGCGCGAATCGACCGCGACGCCCGCGCGATCCGCCGGACCGACGCCGTCCGGGCCACGATCCGCCGCCTCGAGTCGGTCGGCGCGCCCGCCGCCCCCGAGGCGGTGATCGTCGACGACCTGTTCGGGGTCCCCCCGCTCGACGCCGCGCTGGTCGGAGCCGCGTGTCGGGCGTGGGATCGCGCTGGCGCAGCGGTGATCCTCGCCAGCGCCTCCGGCCGGGACCGCGGGGGCGCCGAGGTCGCGATGCTGCTCGGCGCCGACGACGCGCCCGACCGCGAGCTCCGGGTGTTCACCGCCACCGCCACCATCCGGCGGGTCGCGGCCGAGCTCGTCGGCACCGGCGAGGCCGAGGTCCTGCTCGCCGGTGAGGACGGCCCGATGCTGATCGAGCCGTGGACCGAGTTCGGCCCGCCCGCGGACCGGACGCTCGCCGACGCGTTCGCCGACGGGGCGGCCGTCCCGCTCGGACCCGACGACGACGCGGCGCGGTGGGCGGGGTCGGTCGCGGTGTGGAACCCCGACGACCCGGTCACCGAGGCGATCCTCGTCGCGCGGGCGCTCGCGGACGCGCTCCGGGCCGGAGTCGACCCGCGGGACTGCGCGATCGCCGTCCCGGACCCGCCGACCTGGGGGGCGCGCCTGCTCCACGTGTTCGCCGATCACCAGGTCCCGGTGCGGCTCGCGGGCGGGGTCCCGGTCGGAGGGACGCCGGTCGCGCGGGTCGTGCGGTGGGTGGTCGGCGAGGCGCTCGACGGGACCACCGTCGACGGGGTGTGCGGGCTCGCGGACTGGCTCGGGTGGGACCTCGGCGTGGATCCGCGCGCGGTCGTCGAGGACCCACGAGAGCGATGACGCTGTAGACAGCGCGCTCTTCGAGGCCCTCGGCTTCGCCTACATCGGCCCGATCGACGGCCACGACGTCGAGGAGATCCGCAAGGCCCTCCGGACCACGCTCGTCATGGACCGGCCGGTCGTGATCCACGT
>JBEBJW010000838.1:0-3966 GCA_040079715.1 Myxococcota bacterium
GAGTCTGGACGTGGGTACGTCCTGGGGAAGCCTCGCAGGTGAGACGACGGTTTCGGATCCTCCGCACGTTCGGGAGTAGGAAGCGAACGTGCGCCGCATGGCCGAACCGGCCGCGGATCGAGCCTGGGGAGACGAGTACAGGGGTTGGGAAAGAGCTGGAGGCCATCAGCGGAGGACGAGCGACAGCTCGCCTCCCGGTGGCAGGGTGTGTCCCGGCGCGGGCTGCTGGGACACGACCGCGCCGGAGCCGGTCAGGTTCAGCGCGAGGCCGGTCGGGCCGATCGACGCCACCACCTCCCGCAGCGACCGACCGACCAGATCCGGCACGGTCCACCCGTCCGAATCGGCCGCGACCCGGACCGGGACCCGCGCCGCGGGGACCGGCGCGACCGCGACCGCGACCGGCACCGACGGCGACGGACCAGCGGCGACCACCGGCGCGCCGTCCGGCCCGAGCTCCGGCGTCTCGGGCTCGTCCGGCTCGTGGAGCAGCGCCGGATCCGGCGGGACCCCGAGGTGACGGAGCGAGGCAGCGGCGATCTCGGCGAACGCCGGGGCGGCGATCACCCCGCCGTACCGGGAGCCGATCGTCGGCTCGTCGACCGTGACCACGATCGACAGCACCGGATCGTCCGCGGGGACCACCCCGACGAACGAGCCGATCCGACCGGCGCCGTAGCGGCCGTTCTCAACCTTCTGAGCGGTGCCGGTCTTGCCGGCGACCCGGTAGCCCGGGACCCGGGCGCGGATCGCGGTCCCGCCGTCCTCGGTGACGCCCTCCATCATCGTCAGGACCGACCGCGCGGTCGCTTCGGACACCGCGCGGCCGACCGGCGCCGGCGGCTGGACGAAGTCCGGGATCCCGCTGCCGTCGTCGACCCGGGTCACGAGCCGCGGGCGCATCCGGACCCCGCCGTTGGCGAGGGCGCCGAGCGCGTACGCGAGCTGGAGCGGGGTCGCGGTGACCCCCTGCCCGTACGCCGTGGTCGCGAGCTCGATCGGCCGGATGTGCTCGGGCGAACGCAGCACGCCGGTCCGCTCGCCCGGGAGCAGGACCCCCGTGCGCAGGCCGAACCCGAACGCGTTGAACATCCCGAGCAGCCGCTCGGCGCCGAGATCGAGCGCCAGCTTGGCCGACCCGATGTTGCTCGACACCTTCAGCACCTCGCGGATCGTGATCGCGCCGTGGGCGTGGGTGTCGCGGATCCGGCTGCGGCCGACGACCCACGAGCCGCCTTCGCAGTCGACGAGGGTGTCCGGGGTGACCCGGCCGTACTCGACCGCCGCGGCGACCGTGAACGGCTTCATCACCGAGCCGGGCTCGATCGCGTCCTGCACCGCGTGGTTCCGGCGCGGGGCAGCGTCCGACGCGAGATCGTTCGGGTTGAACGTCGGGACGTTCGCGAGCGCCAGCACGTCGCCGGTCTTCACGTCGATCACCACCGCGGTGGCCGACAGCGGCGCCGAGTGGACGACGATCTCGTCCAGCGCCTGCTCGGTGATCCGCTGGATCGTCCGGTCGAGCGTGAGGTGGACCGTGAGCCCCTCGTTGATCCCGGCGTCGCCGGTGCTGTCGTCGAGGCTGGTGCCGTGCCGATCCCGCCGCCGCTGGAGCAGCACGGACTCGCCCCGCAGCCAGTGATCGAGCGACGCCTCGAGGCCCTCGCGCCCGGTCGACGCGGCGTCGACGAACCCGATCACCTGCGCGGCCAGCGTCTCCTCCGGGTAGTACCGGCGCGGCTCGCGCTCGACCCACAGCGCCGGGTGGTCCAGCGCCTCGATCTTGCGGGCGACGCTCGGGTGGACCCGGACCGCGATCCGCTGGTACCGGCTCTTGCGCCGCATCCGGTCGGCGACCTCGTCGAACGGGGCCCCGGTGATGTCGGCGACCTTCGCGGCGAGCGCGTCGACCTCGCCCGCCTCGACGAGGTACGGGTCGACCGCGATGTTCGGCGTGGCGACCGAGGTGGCGAGCCGCCGGCCGTCGCGGTCGAGGATCTCGCCGCGCCGGGCCCGGAGCGTCACCTGGTCCCACCGCTGCGCCGCGGCGGCCTGGAGCGTCCGCGGGGCCGGGAACAGGCACAGCGCCGCTCCACGCCCGCCGACCACCGTCAGCAGCGCGATCAGCATCGTCGCCACCCCGCGGATCCGGGACTGCGCGCGCGTCCGCACCCGATCGGCAGGCTCGATCGCCGGCTCTAGGGGCGGAAGCACGATCTTGTCGTGCTTGTCGGTCATCCGGTCCGCGGACACGGTCACTCCCCCGCCGCCGCAGCGACGCGGACGATCGCGGCGTCGTCGGAGATGCCCATCCCGCGGGCGAGCCCCTCCATCGCGAGCGCACGCCGGCGAGCGTCGAGCTCGAGGCGGAGCCGCTCGTTCTGGACCCGCGCCTCGCGGAGCGCGCGGCCGGACCGGTCGAGGTCGCTGCGGAGCTGCTGGACGTCGACCCGGATGTCGACCCAGATCGCGAGCAGCGCGACCAGCGCGACCAGCCACACCGCGTGGCGCCACAGGGGCACCAGGCGGCGCAGCCCGCCGATGAGCGGCGACTCGGCCGGCGCGACGACGGTGTTCACGTGTTCCACGGCGCCCTCGTGGCAGTGCGCAGGCGCGCCGATCGCGCCCGCGGGTTGGCTTCGTCGTCCCCCGGCGCGACGTCCTTGCCGACGCGCAGGTGGACCGGGCCGATCGGGTTCCCGTACGGGTCCTTCGGCCGATTCTTTCCCGACTTCTCGTCGAAGAACCGCTTGACTGCGCGATCCTCGAGCGAGTGGAACGTGATGACCGCGATCCGACCGCCCGGTTCGAGCCGATCGATCGCGGCCGGGAGCAGCGACGCCAGCTCGTCGAGCTCGCCGTTCACCACGATCCGGAGCGCCTGGAACGTCCGGGTCGCGGGGTGGATCCGCTGCGGGCCCCGCCCGACCGCGGCCGCGATCGCCTTCGCGAGCACCGCCGTGTCGGACCACGGGCGGCCGGCGACGATGATCGCGGCGATCTTCCGCGCCGCGCGGTCCTCGCCGTAGGTCCGGAGCGCGTCCTCGAGCTCGCGGGCCGACCAGGCGTTCACCAGGTCTGCCGCGGACACCGGGGCGTCGGGATCCATCCGCATGTCGATCGGGCCGCCGTCGCGGAAGCTGAACCCGCGGGCCGCGGTGTCGAGCTGGTGCGACGAGACGCCGAGATCGGCGAGGATCCCGTGGACCCGCGGCACCCCGAGCCCGTCGAGCACCCGGCCGAGCTCGGAGAACCGCGCCCGGACCGGGGTGAACCGGTCGCCGTACGCCGCGAGCGCCGCAGTCGCGGCCGCGATCGCGTCGGGGTCACGGTCGAGCCCGATCACCCGGCACCGCGCGGCCTCGAGGAGGGCGCGGCTGTGCCCACCGCCGCCGACCGTGCAGTCGACGATCCACGCGCCGTCGGCCGGGGCGAGCGCCCGGACCGCCTCGGCCAGCAGAACCGGCTCGTGGTGGAACCCGGTCACTCGACCCTCCCCGGCATGCCCGCCTGGTTGCGGACCCGATGCAACGACTCCTGGAACCGCCGATCCCACGCGACCTGATCCCAGATCTCGATCCGACCGAGCAGCACGTGGACCACGCAGTCCTTGCCGAGGCCCGCGAGCTCCCGCAGCGGCTGCGGGATCCGGATCCGCCCCTGCCCGTCGAGCTCCACGTCCTGCGCCGTCGACATCATCGAGTGCGCGAAGTCGAGGACTTCGGTGGAGAACGGGTCCTGAGACATCATCCGCGATTCGACCTCGGTCTCGTAGTGCTGGGAGGTCCAGCCCCACACCGCCCCCCGGGAGAACGCGAGCACCAGCATCTTCTGCTCCTGCTGCTCGAGCGCACGACGGATCGGGGCGGGGAGGGCCAGGCGGCCCTTCTCGTCGATCGTCACGTGCTGTTGGCACCGAACCCGGAGCAAGGGGGGTCCCCGCCGGTGGGAGGCACTACCACTCTA
>JBEBJW010000839.1:0-3965 GCA_040079715.1 Myxococcota bacterium
AGGTTCGAGCGCGCGGCGGCGCCCTCCGCCCGCGCGATCGCCGACAGATCCGGCGGCAGGCCGGCGACCACCTCGTCGAGGGCGGCGTGGGCCTCGATCCCGACGACCGACCGCCCACCGGACTCCGCCCCGTCCGCGAGCCGGATCCGCGTACTGCCGACGATCAGGTCCGGCACCGGCCATCGCAGGTACACCACCGCTTCGTCGCAGGTACAGTTCGGCTCGGTGCACACGCACACCGACACCTCGAACTCGCTCCAATGGCACGTCAGCCGCGCGCGGAACGACCACGCGGACCTCCCCGACCACGCCGACCCCAGACGGGCGGGCGTCGATAGGATCTGCATCCCGACCTCCCGTCCGAGGTGTAGCCCGGCCAACGAGGCGCCCGGAGAGCAAATACGTCTACCCACTCTGGATTTCCGCGAAAATGCCATTTTCGCAATTTTTTGGCCCCTGCCGCATCTCGGGCGCGGCTCCGCGCGATCCCTTGGGCCCAAATCAGCAAAATCTAGGCGTGACCTACGACTTCGTCGATCGGTTACGATCGCGGGATGACGCTCGCCGCTCGCCGCCTCGCGAACCTGGCCGTGACCCGCCCTGCAGCGACTCCTGGAGCGGTCGTCGCGCGGCTGCTCGCGATCCAAGCGCAGGATCCGGGAGCCGCGGCGTGGGCCGTCGGTGCCCGGTGCGGCGCCACCGCGGCGGAGGTCGAGGCTGGGCTCGACGACGGCACCGTGACCCGCACCTGGCCGATGCGGGGGACGCTCCACCTCGTGCCGACCTCAGATGTCCGATGGCTGCTCGCGCTGTTGGCGCCGAAGGTCGTCGCCGGTTCGAAGCGCCGAATGGCCGAACTCGCGATCGACGAGGCCTCGCTCGGGCGGTGTCGTGCTCAGGTCGAGCGCGTCCTCGCCGACCAGCGTCTGGACCGAGAGACCGTGTTCGCCGCGTTCGAGGCGATCGGCGAGTCCACCGCGGGGCAGCGCGGCTACCACCTCGTGTGGCAGCTCGCGCAGCGCGGCGTGATCTGCATGACCGGCGCGTGTCGGGCCCCGCGGTTCGTGCTGGTCGACGCGTACGTCCCCCCGAGCCGGGCGGTGCCGCGCGACGAGGCGCTCGCCGCGCTCGCCGCCCGGTACGTCGCAGGCCACGGACCGGTCACCGAGGCGGACCTCGCGTGGTGGGCGGGGCTGGGCCTGCGGGACGCGCGGATCGGCCTCGAGGGCGCGGGCGCCCTGCTCACCCGGACCACGGTCGCCGGCGCGACGTACTGGTCGTCCGACGATGGCGACCCGCCGGAGCCCGGCGTCCACCTGCTCCCTGGGTTCGACGAGCTGATCCTCGGGTACCGCGACCGGTCGGCCAGCCTGGATCCGGCCCACGCCGACCGGGTGTGTCCCGGCGGGAACGGCGTGTTCCGACCGGTGGTGGCGGTCGACGGCGCGATCGTCGCGACCTGGCGGGTGAGGGCGACGAAGCGGCTCGCCCGGATCACCGTCGAGCCGTTCCGTTCGGCGATCGACCCCGACCGGCTGGCCGTCGCCGCGGAGCGGTACGGGCGGTACCTCGGGCTGCCGATCGAGGGCTGATCAGCCCGCCGCGAACACCGCGTCCAGCCGGACGAACCGGCCCGACCACGCCTCGATCAGCCCGTCGCGGACCGCGTCGTCCCGCGCGGGCGCGTCGGTGAAGCGGTGCCTGACGGTGACCACGGTCCGGCCGTCGTGATCCACGAACGACACCTCGATCGTCGCCGCGGGACCCGCGAGCGCGATCACGAGCCGCCTGGGCGGCTGGTGCTCGACGTACCGCCCGGGGTCGCCGCCGTACCACCGCGCGATCGCCAGCGCGGTCCACGCGTCGAACACGAGCGACGGGGGAGCGTCGACCTCCCGCACCACCACCACCTCGGTCGCGCTCGGCATCGCCGCGATCAGCCGGGGCTCGGTCGTCATCGGCGCTCCGCCGAGGCCGCCCGCGCCAGCAGCGCCCGCCGCTCGGGATCGTTCCGGGTCGCGGCCGCCGCGCGCTCGAACGCGGTCCGCGCCTCGTCGACCCGCCCGAGCCGCTCGAGCATGTCTCCCCGGACGGCGGACAGGTGGTGGTACCCCGCCAGCGCCGGCTCGTCGGCCAACGCGTCGACCAGCGCGAGGCCGGCGGCGGGCCCGTCGGCCATCGACACCGCGACCGCCCGGTTCAGCTCGACCACCGGCGACGGCGCGACCACGGCGAGCGCCGCGTACACCGCCGCGATCCGGTGCCAATCGGTGGCGTCTCCGGTGACGGCGCGCGCGTGACACGCGGCGATCTCGGCCTGCAGCTCGAATCGCCCGGGCGGTCCGCGGAGGGCGCGCGCGCGGGCCAGCGCGGCCAACCCTCGGCGAATCAGGAGCTGGTCCCACCGGGCGCGGTTCTGGTCGAGCAGGCGGATCGGCGTCCCTCCCGGACCGACCCGGGCGGCGGCGCGCGACGACTGCAGCTCCATCAACGCCACCAGGCCGTGGACCTCGGCCGTAGCGGGCGAGAGCTCGGCGACGACCCGACCGAGGCGCAGCGCGTCCTCAGCCAGCGCCGGACGCATCCAGTCTCCGCCGGACGTGGCCGCGTAGCCTTCGTTGTACACCAGGTAGATCACGTCGAGGACGGCGTCGAGCCGCTCGGCGAGCGCCGGACCGCGCGGGACCTCGAACGGGACCCCGGCTTCGGACAACGTACGCTTCGCCCGCACGATCCGTTGGGCGATGGTGGGCTCCGGCACGAGGAACGCCCGCGCGATCTCCGCGGTGGTCAGCCCGGCGACCAGCCTGAGGGTCAGCGCGACCCGGGCGTCCGTCGACAACAGAGGATGGCAGGCCACGAACACCAGGCGGAGGAGATCGTCGCCGACCTCGTCGTCGAGGGCGTCGTCCACCAGCCCAATCGGGTCATCGTGGTACCCGCCGGCGTCATGCTTCAACCGGTCCCCTCCGCGTTCGGCGCGGGTCGCGCGGCGGATCGCGTCGATCGCGCGGTGGTTCGCAGTCGCCATCAGCCACGCCCCGGGCCGATTTGGAACGCCGACCCGAGGCCACGACTCGAGCGCGGCGACGAGCGCGTCCTGGGCGAGCTCCTCGGCCCGGCCGACGTCCCGGACCAAGCGGGCGAGGCGCGCGATCAACCGCGGCGCCTCGATCCGCCAGATCGCCTCGATCACCCGGTGGGTCTCGGTCGGATCGCCATCCATCGGGGTTCCGGAACACCGGGAGCGGCGAGCGGCAACCCGGTCACGCGCGAGCCGCGATCGTTCGGCGTCGGAGCAGCGCGATCACCGACAGCCCGACCCCGACCGCTCCGGGAGCGGGACCGCCGCCGGCGCACCCGCAGCCGGTGTCCGGCGAGCCCACCGGCTTCTTCGCCACGTCGGGGCGGCACACGTCCCACCGATCCGGGTCCGCGTCGTCGCAGTCGTCGCTCGACGCCGCCCACCCGTCGCCCGGCGGGCACGGGAACCCCTCGCCGGTCCGGCCGTCGCCGTGGCCGTCTCCGTCCACGTCCCGGTACCACACGACCGAGCCGCGGACGTCGTCGACCGCGTTGTCGCAGTCCTGATCGACCCCGTCGCAGACCTCCTCCGCGTCCGGGAACCGGGTCGGATCGGTGTCGTCGCAGTCCTCTCGGTTCATCGCCCAGTCCGGGCCCGGACAGCCCTCGAACACCGACCGGTTCGGGTCGCCGAATCCGTCGTGATCGGCGTCCGCGAACCAGGTCGCCGCGGGTAGATCGTCGATCGGGCCGTCGCAGTCCTGGTCGGCCCCGTCGCACACCTCGACCGCGCCCGGGTGAACGTCGGCGCGGGTGTCGTCGCAGTCGTCTGCCCGATCGACGGTGGTGGCCCCTGGGGACAGGTCGCAGTCGAACACCGGAGCCGCCGAGGGGTCCCCGTGGGCGTCCTGGTCGAGGTCCGGGTACCACCAGACCTCGTT
>JBEBJW010000840.1:0-3963 GCA_040079715.1 Myxococcota bacterium
CGCCTGGGGCCTGTACGACCTGACCGGCAACGTCGACGAGTGGACCGACGACACCTGGGTCGAGACGGACCCGCCGTACACCCAGCGGTTCACCGGGCCGGTCGGCGACGACAGCCACGTGATGGTGTCCGCGCGCGGCTGGGCCTGGCTGTCCGACTGGCGGAACACGTCCGACCTGACCGTCCGCGACCCGAGCCGGCCGTACCAGCTCGACGAGACCGGGTTCCGGCTGGTCCGCCCGCGGTGACCTCCGCGTTCGTGCGTCCGTCGCTCCGGTCGCGCGTCTGCCTGGGTGGAGGTCGTGATGAACATCGAGTCCCCCACCGACGACGCCACCCGGGACGCGGTCCGCGCGCGGTACGGCGAGATCGCCCGCACCAGCGGCTCGTGCTGCGGCCCGACCGGCTGCGGAACGAGCTCGCTCCCCCTCGGCTACACCGCCGACCAGCTCGCGAGCGTCCCGAGCGGCGCGGATCTGTCGCTCGGGTGCGGCAACCCGCAGGCGATCGCGGCCCTGCGCCCGGGCGAGGTCGTGGTCGATCTCGGCAGCGGGCCCGGCCTCGACTGCTTCCTCGCCGCGCAGCAGGTCGGCCCGACCGGGCGGGTGATCGGGGTCGACATGACGCCCGAGATGTTGGCCCGCGCCCGAAGCAACGCGCGATCGGTCGACGCCCGCAACGTCGAGTTCCGCCTCGGGGAGATCGAGCGGCTGCCGATCGCAGACCGGACGGCGGACGTGGTGATCTCGAACTGCGTGGTGAACCTGTCGCCGGACAAGCCGGCGGTGTTCCGCGAGGTGTTCCGGGTGCTCAAGCCGGGCGGCCGGGTGGCGATCGCCGACGTGGTCGCGACGGCACCCCTCCCGCCCGAGGCGAAGCGGGACCTGCAGGCCTACACCGGCTGCGTGTCCGGCGCGGCCGAGATCGCGGAGCTCGAGCGGATGCTGGTCGACGCCGGGTTCGTCGACGTGGCGGTCCGCGCGCTCGACGAATCGAAGGCGATCATCCGCACCTGGATGGATGGGGCCTCGCTCGCGGACTACGTTCTGTCGGCCACGATCGAGGCCAACAAGCCGTGACCGCGTCGGTGTCCCCGGTGATCGTCGAGCAGCTGTGGCGGTCGATGTCGGACCGGCTCCGGGCGTTCGTCGCCCGGCGGGCCTCGTCGGCCCAGGACGCCGAAGACATCCTCCAGGACGTGTTCCTCCGGATCACCGTCGCGCTGGCCGAGGGCGGGGACATCGACCGGGTCGACGCGTGGATCTACCGGATCGCCCGGAACGCGCTGATCGACCGGCACCGCCGGACCCGGCCGACCGAGGCGCTCGACGCCGACGCGCCCGACGCAGCGCTCGACGCCGACGACGACGGGCCGGACGGCCTCCGACGGGCGCTGGTCGCGTGCCTCGGGCCGTTCGTCGACCAGCTCGCGCCGCCGTACCAGGACGCCATCCGGTGGATCGACCTCGAGGACGCGACCCACGCCGAGGCCGCGCGCCGGGCCGGGATCTCGGTGTCCGGGATGAAGTCCCGGGTCCAGCGGGGCCGGCTGCAGCTCCGCGGGCTGCTCGAGGCGTGTTGCCGGTTCGACCGCGACTGCCGCGGGACGGTGATCGACTGGACCCCGCGGTGCGGCTGCTGACCGCGCCGCGGGAGCCCATCCGAATCGGTCGCGGGGACGGTTCGGATGCTGGGCCCCCCGGCGATCCGCCAGCGAGGGAGCAAGGTCACGCCTCGGGTGCGATCCTCCGCTGCGCGCTGGACGCACGAGACCGCCGTCGAGAGCCGGGAGCTCGGCCCATTCGCGCGGTGACGGTGGTGTTCCCGCTGATTACGCGGTGCGCCGGAGGTTGGCATGAACGAGCAACACACTGGGCACCCGCCCATCCGAACCAAGATGAACGACCACCTGACCGCGCTGGCCGACCGCCTGACGGACTTCCGGCTCCGCGAGACCGACCACGGCGACCACGGTGAACACGTGTTCCACCGCCGGGAGTTCCAACTCGCGAAGCTGGGGATGGTCGACACGTTCGTCGTCGCGCGGGTGTTCGACGAAGCCCCCACACCCGAGGCGTTCACCACGTTCAGCCGACGGGCGATGTCCCTCGGGCGTCGCCACAAATTCGTCCTGCCGTGCGGCCTGTTCTCGGCGCTCGTGACCTATCCGCTCGCGATCGTGCCTACGGTTCCACCGGATCTCTCGGACCACATCGCGCAGTACGCTCCGAAACACTACTCGGCGTTCGAGTTCCCAGCGCTGCTCGACGCCGATGGGCACGTGTACATGTTCCCCGGCACTCCGCTGTGGGGGGCGGTTCACTACCAGGGGCTCCGAGCGGAGGCAGAGGCGATGTTCGGCGGCTGACCCGTGGATCGCGGTCCCGCCGCGCTACGGTCCCGCGCCCGGCTGCCCGGACAGGCCCTCGGACGAGCGCCAGCCGCCACGCAGCCGCGCCGCGGGAGCCCATCCGGTCCGTGGCGGGACGGTTCGGGATACCGGGTGGCTCGTCGCGGAGGGTCGATGGAGCGCGGGTTGGCCGAGCGGGCGCGCCGACGGGCGGGGGCCGCGGTGGTGGACACGTTCTTCCAGGGCGCGAGCCGCGCCGGTCGGTGGCTGCCGTCGGCCCGCCCGGAGGCGCACGGGGTCGAGGTGGTGGCGGACGTCCCGTACCGGGACTCGGACGACCCGCTCCACCGGCTCGACGTGTACCGGCCGCTCCGGCCGCCGCCGGCGATGCGTGACCCGGTGACCGGGCGGCTGCCGATCGTGGTGTACCTGCACGGCGGTGGGTTCCGGATGCTGTCGAAGGACAGTCACTGGCTCCCGGGGCTGATCTTCGCTCGTCGCGGGTACGTCGTGTTCAACGCGAGCTATCGCCTCGCCCCGCGCGACCCGTTCCCGGCGGCGATCGAGGACGCGGCGGAGGTGTTCCGGTGGGTGGTCGAGCACGCGGCGGCCCACGGCGGCGATCGCGACCGGATCGCGATCGCGGGGGAGTCGGCCGGCGCGAACCTCGCGGTGGCGCTGACCGTGTGCACCACGTTCCGCCGGGACGAGCCGTGGGCGCGGGCGGTGTACGACACCGGGGTCGTCCCGAAGGCGGTGCTTCCGGCGATGGGGCTGCTCCAGGTCAGCGACCCCGGCCGGTTCGCTCGGGGCCGCGCCCTGCCGTGGTGGCTGCTCGATCGGATCGAGGAGGTCCAGGAGGCGTACCTGCCGACCGGTGACGGCCACGATCTGGCGGACCCGCTGCTGGTCCTCGAGCGGGGAGACGCTCCGGATCGGCCCCTGCCCCCGTTCCACGCGGTGTGCGGGACCGCCGACCCGGTGCTGGACGACACCCGGCGGCTCGAGCGGGCGCTGCGGGCCCGCGGGGTGGTCCACGAGGTCGGGTACGTGCCCGGCGGGGTCCACGCGTTCCACATGTTCGTGTTCCTGGCCCCGGCCCGGGACTGCTGGACCCGGATGCTCGCGTTCACCCACCGGCACGTGGCCGGGATCGACGACCCGATCCGGCCGATGCCGTGGGCGAAGCCGGTCCCGTAGCGACCGTCACGGGCCGCGGTACGACAGGCCGAGTCCGGCCCCCAGCCCCTGGGAGGTGTTGCGGGCCCACAGCTCCCCGGCGACCCGCGGCTCGACCGCGAACCCACCCCCGAGGTCGATCACCGCTGCGCCGTCGGCGGTGACCGACTGGCGGGTGAACGGATCGTCCGCAGCGGCGCCGATCCGCGCGTCGAGCCCGATGATCGGCGTCACCCGGCCGAGCCGCCACCCGCCCTTCACCCGGAGCGCGAGGCCGTCGCCGAACGCGATTGGGGTGATCCGCCCGTTGTCGTCGACCACCGGGTCCGGCCACCCGACGAACCACTCGGTCCGGTGGACCCACCCGACGCCGGCCTCGGCGAACCCGGAGCCGCCCCCCGCCGACGCGCCCGCAAGGCCGGCGTCGGGTGGGTC
>JBEBJW010000841.1:0-3954 GCA_040079715.1 Myxococcota bacterium
CCGCTGGTCGGCGCTGGCGCGCGAGATCCGCACCGTGTCGAGGTGGTCGATCCCGGTCGATGGGTCGCGCCGCGGGCGCCGGGCGAGCCCGCTGTCGACCACGATCCGGACGCCGGGCACGGTCACGCTGGTCTCGGCGACGTTGGTGGCGAGCACCACCCGCCGCCGCGGCCCGGCCACCAGCGCGCGGTCCTGCACCTCGGGCGCGAGGTCGCCGTACAGGTCGACCAGGTCGACGTCCGGGACCGCGCCGAGCCGCTCGCGGGTCCACCGGATCTCGCGCACCCCGGGCAGGAACGCGAGCACGTCGCCGTCGTGGTCGCGGAGCATCCGGCGGATCCCGTCGGCGACGACCTCGTCGAGGCGGCGCGGGTCGGGGATCGGCAGGTGCTCGACCTCGACCGGATGCGCGCGCCCGGCGGAGGTGATCACCTGGGCGCCGAGCCAGTCGGCGAGGGGACCGGCGTCGATCGTCGCCGACATCGCGCCGACCACCAGCTCCGGGCGCGCGTCGCGGACCTCGCGGAGCAGCGCGAGCGCCAGATCGGTCTCGAGCCCGCGCTCGTGGACCTCGTCGACCAGCACCGCCCCGATCCCGTCGAGCAGGGGGTCGTCGACCAGCTTGCGGAGCAGGATCCCGTCGGTGACGACCCGGATCCGGGTCGACGGCCCGATCACCCGGTCGAACCGCACCTGGTACCCGACGGTCTGCCCGACCGCCTCGCCCCGCTCGGCGGCGATCCGACGCGCCGCGGCCCGGGCGGCGACCCGCCGGGGCTCGAGCACCACGATCTCGCCGGTCACCTGCGGCAGCAGCGCGGGCGGCACCCGGGTGGTCTTGCCCGCCCCGGGGGGCGCGACCAGCACGAACGCCCCGCCGCGCGCGGCGTCGCACACCGCGGCCAGCACCTCGTCGATCGGCAGCCGCTCCACCGTCACCCCGGCAGCGCGTAGGTCACCGTGGCGTGGGCGCACAGGGTCCCGTCGTCGCCGCGCAGGTCGACCACCCCGACCGACAGCCGTCGACCGGACTTGAGGATCCGGCAGTCCGCCGTCACCCGCCCCGGCATCGCGCGGGCGAGGAAGTGGACCTCGAGGCTGCTGGTGAGCCCGGTGGCGGCGTCGAGGCCGTGCCGGGCGAGCAGCGCCACGTACATCGCGGTGTCGGCGAGGGTCATCAGCGTCGGTCCGGACACGGTCCCGCCCGGTCGCAGGTGGTCGTCGCGGGTGGCGAGGGCGATCGACGCGCCGTCGGGCGCGATCGCGGTCACCTCGAACCCGAGGGCCACCGCGGCCGGAAACCGCTCGGTGAAGAACCGGTCGATGCCCTCGCGGTCCACCGTCAGGCCTCGAGGGCCGCGTCGAGCGTGATCTCGACCGACGCGAGCGCCTTCGACAGCGGGCAGTTCTTCTTGGCCGACTCGGCGATCTCGAGGAACTTCGCGGCGTCGACCCCGGCGATCTGCGCCCGCGTGCGGAGCTCGATCTTCGGGATCTCGAACCCCGCTGCGCCCTGGTTCAGGTGGACGCTCGCGGTGGTGTGGATCCAGGTCGGCGCGAGGCCCTCCCGGGCGAGCGCCGCCGCGATCGCCATCGTGAAACAGCCGGCGTGCGCGGCGCCGAGCAGCTCCTCCGGGTTCGTGGCCTGTCCCGTCTCGAACCGGGACCGGAAGTCGTACGCGACGTCCACCGCCCCGCTCTGCACCGTCAACCGTCCCGCGCCCTCCCGCAGGCTCCCGTTCCACCGCGCTTCCGCCTTCCTGCTCGTCATGTCCGGACCCTCCGTGGGCCGACGCCAGCCCGAGCCGGCCGTATCATTCTGGTCGGACGAGGATCGTCGCGGTGTACGGCGGGGTGCCGCCGAGCTCGCCGACGAACGCGGGCTGGATCAGGTACGACGTCCCGGACGTGAGGTCGCGCGTCACCGACTCGTACGCCGCCCCGACGCTCGCCGACTGCGCCAGGAACTGGAGGTACGCGCCCCGCCACAGGATCAGGTTCGCGTCGAGCGATTGATCGGGCCACCCGAGCTCGATCGTGTAGCTGGCGGTCGCGTCGACCGAGAACAACACCGACTCGTCGTCCGACTGGAGCTGGAACACGTCGGCGCCGTCCCAGGTCACGCACCACGCCGCTGGCGCCTCGATCCCGCCGAGGTCGGTGTACGGCGCGCCGAACCCGAGCTCCGGCAGCTTCCCGAGCGCGGCGACGTGGGTCCCGGCGACGAACGGGGCGCTGACGTGGCCCGCGAGGTCGATCGCCCACACCTCCCACAGGGCGTCGTACGGGGAGTCGCACCCGATCCACGCGCCCGGGATCGCGATCCGCGACACGCCCGCCGGGTCCCACCGGTCGAGGTCCGCCGGGATCGCGAGCTCGTACACCTGGACGCCGTCGGTCAACCGGATCGCGCCGCCGACCAGGTCGTCGTCCGGGTCGGTGACGGTGAACCAGAAGGAGAGCGCGTCGAGGCCCGGGCGCATCGTGAATGACCCGAGCACCGGCGGCGCGGGCGGCCCCGTCGGCGTGCCGGTGTCGACGTCGGTGTCCGCGTCGGCGTCGGCGTCGGCGTCGGCATCCGCGGCGTCGGTCGGCGGGGTCGTGGGCGCGGTGGCGCGGACGTTCGACAGGTCCGGGCCGCCGAACACGTACGGGCACCCGGTGACCGCGAGGGCGGGGACCCAGCGGAGCCGCGTGGCCCAGCGGAGCCCCAGGGCACGGCAATACAGGGCACGGCAATACAGGGCACAGCCGGACAGGGCACAGCCGGACAGGGCACACAGCGTGCTGCCGCGGATCACTCGGGCCCCACGAACACGGTCGCGGTGTACGGCGGCTGGTTCCCGGCCGACTTCGTGAAGAAGATCGGGTCGACCACGTACGTCGAGACGGCGTCGAGCGTGGCGGCGAACTCCTCCTCGAGGGCCCCGCCGAGCGCCGAGCTGGCGATCGGGTACTGTACGAGGTCCTCGTACAGGTACAGGTCGAGGTCCGCCGGAGGGTCGAACCGACCGAGCTGGAACCGGTACCGCCCGTCGACCGGGACGTTGAACCGCAGCGACTCCACGTCGGAGGTCAACTCCTGCTGCTGCTGGCTCCCGCCGGTGGCGGTGCTGTCGAAGCTGACGCACGCGGCGAACGGCGGATCGGTCGCGCCGAGGTCGGTCACCGCGTCCACCTCCGGGATCAGGCCGAGCGCGTCGACGTGGAGGGGCAGCTCGAACGGCGCGCCCGTGTGGCCGGCGAGGTCGGTGATCGTCATCGACCAGGTGACCGCGTACGGGACCTCGCAGTCGGCGAACGGACCCGGGACCTTGATGATCGACGTGCCCTCCGGCTCCCACCGATCGAGCCCGCTCGGGATCACCAGGTCGAGGGTGTCGGCCCCGTCGCTCGGGGTGACGTGGACAGTGCCGCCGACCAGGTCGCCGTCGTCGTCGCGGGCCGAGAACCGGAACACGAGGCCCGACAGGTCGACGTTCGCCTCGAGCTGGACCACCTCCGGGGCCTCGAACGGCGGCGTCGTGGCGGTGTCGGTGTCGGCGTCGGTGTCCGCGTCGGTGTCTGCGTCGCCGTCCAGGTTCGGAGCGCCGTCCGGTGGGGCGCGATCCACGTTCGACAGGTCGGGGCCGCCCCACACGTAGGGACAGCCCGCGACAGCGAGGACGAGGATCGGCGACGTGGCAGCCCGGGCCATGGTCCGCCCAGTGTACCCGCTGTCGCGGTCTGTCTGTCGATGTCGCGCGCGGTTTGTCTGGCCCGGCCGTTGCATAGGGACTGGGCATGACGTTCACCCTGTTGGTGTCGCTGTTGGGTTCGGCCGGTCCCGCGATCGCCGCCGAGCCGCCGCCGCGGGAGGCGCCCGCGAAGCCCCGCCCGACGGGCAAGAAGGGCAAGAAGCCCAAACTCCCAAAGAAGAAAAAAGGCCTCAAATGAAGAAGCTGCTCCTGAGAG
>JBEBJW010000842.1:0-3944 GCA_040079715.1 Myxococcota bacterium
ATCCCGCGCCGGTGTCCTCGTGGACGGTCGCGGTCCCGGTCGGGTCGACCGCCTCGCCGACCTCGGGCACGACGTGATCCGTCGCCCACCGGCGCAGGACCGGGCCCGGCGCGTCGACCAGCAGGGCGTGGCACCCGGTGACGACCTCCGCCGCGTTCGGGCGGTGGTCCGGGTCGTACGCGATCATCGTCCGGGCGAACGCCCGCATCGGCGGCCAGGCGATCCCGGCGACGGCGCCGTCGGCGTCCTCGTCGAACGCCTCGCGGGCGAGCCGGAACCGCGGGACCGTCGCGCCGGTGGCGATCTCGATCAGGGTCACGCCGAGCGAGAACACGTCGCTCTTGTGCTCGGCCCGGCCGTCGAGCCACCGCTCGGGCGCCATGTACCGCGCGGTGCCGAACTGCTGGCTGCGGGTCTCGCCCTCGCGCCCGTCGAAGTCGGCGCGGGCGACGCCGAAGTCCATCACCTTCACCCCGCCGCGGGGGGTCAGCATCACGTTCGACGGCTTGATGTCGCGGTGGACCACCGCCAGCGGACCGTCCTGGCCGCTCGGGATCGTCCGCCACGCCGCGTCGAGCGCGTCCGCCACCGCCTCGACCACCTCGAGCGCGATCCGGGCCTCGAGCGGGCCGCACCGGGCGACGACCCGCCCCAGATCGACGCCGTCGACCGGCTCCATCAGGATCGCGAGGCTGCCGTCGATCCGGGTCAGGCCGTGGACCCGCACCACGTGCTCGTGCTGCAGCCGGGCGAGCAGCCGCGCCTCGTCCTTGAGCCGCGCCACGAGATCCGGATCGCCGGTCCACTCGGGCAGCAGCCGCTTGACCGCGAGGGTCTGCACGTAGCCGTCGTCCTCGTCGCGCATCTCGGCGAGGTGCACGGCGCCGTGGGCACCGCGACCGAGCGTGCGCAGCAAGGTGAAGGTCCGCCGCATGCGCGAATGGTACCCCGCTCTCCGTTCGATGCACCCCGGGTGAACAATCTTCGGCTCGGGTTCACCCTGGGATGGAAGTCCGTGTCGCTCGGGCGATCCCGGCGGTGGTTTCCGCACCCGACCGCAGTTACGTAGCGCACAGTGCGTCCCCCACCCGCGCTACTGGAGGACATCGTGGTCACCCTGTTCCTGAGCACCGTGGTCCCCGACCTGCGACGGGTGGTGGTCGGCGCGCTGCTGCTGGTCGCGGCGCCTGCCGTGGCGCAGGACGCGCCAGCGCCGGCCGGTGGCTCCGAGCCGACCGCGGCACCGGAAGCCCCCGCTCCGGCTCCGGCTCCGGAAGACCCGGCGCCGGCCGATCCCGGAGCCACCCCGGCCGAGCCGGCAGCAGAGCCTGCGCCTGCGTCCCCGCCGCCGGGGCCCGCGCCGATCACCCGGCTCAGCGCGCCGCTGCCGCCGCCGCCGCCGGTCGAAGACGACCTGCCGATCCCCACCCTGACGATCGACCGGGTCCCGCCGAACACGAGCTACGAGTTCGCGATCCAGGTGAGCTACGGGATGGTCGCGTACTTCCGCGACTCGGTCCCGCCGTGGGTCGGGTTCGGAGCGCGCGCCGGGTGGGGCAAGAACTTCGGGCCGAACCGCCTCGGGGTGACCGGCACGTTCGCGGCGGAGGGCGACTTCGGCGTCCACACGCAGCTGTCGCTCGAGCCTCAGGCGGCGTGGGATCTCGTCACCAGCCGCGGGCTGTTGCTCGGCGCGAGCGTCGGGCCGGCGGTGGTGTACACCGCGAGCACCTCCACGGTCGAGACGGTCCAGGGGATCGAGCTCGCCCCGATGGTCGCCGCCCGGATCGGGTGGTCGCAGACCTGGAGCCGCGTCGGGCGCCGGCTGTTCGTGTTCCTCGAGCCGAAGGCCCGGTTCGCGGCCGGTCAGGTGTCCCCGGTGGTCGCGCTCGCGGTCGGGTCGGGCGCTGGCCGCTGACCGACCGTGACTCCTTGTGACGGGCGCGCTGAGGCCCGAACGCTCACATTGCTGAGCGCCGTGGCGGGCGTGTGCGGTCGGACGGGCAGTCGGACGAGCAATCATGGCCGAAACGGGCCGCCTCCGGTTATGTGCCCCGTCTCGCCAGAACGGGTTGGAGGGATTCGTGAAGCGAAGCATCGTGGTTCTCCTGTTGGGAAGCCTGTGGTCGGCAGGTTGCGGTGACCCTGAGCAAGAGAAGCGGATCGCCGATCTCGAGGCGAAGGTCGCGGCGCTCGAGTCGAAGGGTGGCGCCGCGGGTCCCGCGGGAGCAGCCCCGACCGCGTCGCCCGAGGAAGAGCAGGCGGCGGCCACGCTCCTGAAGGACGCGACCGACGCGATGGAGAAGATGGACTACGAGACCGCGAAGGCCAAGATCGCGGAGCTCAAGGAGAAGCACGGCGCCACCCGCGCCGCCAAGGCCGCCGTCCGGCTCGAGGACGAGCTGTCGGTCATCGGCAAGGCCGAGGCCCCGGTCACGGTCGAGAAGTGGTTCCAGGGCTCCGAGGCCGAGATGAAGGGCGGCAAGGCCACCCTGTACGTGTTCTGGGAGGTCTGGTGCCCGCACTGCCGGCGTGAAGTGCCGAAGCTGGCCGAGACCTACACGAAGTACCACGACCAGGGCCTCGGCGTGGTCGGGCTCACCAAGATGTCGCGCGACGTGACCGAGCAGCAGGTCAACGACTTCATCAAGGAAAACAAGCTCCCGTACCCGGTGGCGAAGGAGCAGGGCGACGCGATGTCGTCCGCGTACGGCGTCAAGGGCATCCCGGCCGCGGCCGTGGTGAAGGACGGCAAGGTCGTGTGGCGTGGCCACCCCGCCAAGCTGACGGACGAGATGATCAAGGGTTGGCTGTAACCGACGTAGACTTCTCGTGACCGGGCACCCGTCGAATGGGTGCCGGTCACGGGCGTCTCCTCTGGTGTTGCGACACACGATTCCGGTGCGGGTTCTTCCACCGGATGCGCAACCGAGGAGACGCAGATGACTCAGATCCGTTGGTCGCTGATGGCCGGACTCGCCGGCTGGCTGTTCGCCGCCCCGTCCGTCGCCCTGGCCTACGGGGGGAACGCGACCGTGTCGGTCACCAATCGCTTCGACGGAGAGGCGGAGGTGTGGATCGACGGCCGGTTCCAGGGGATGATCCGCGGGGATTCGACCGCGCAGTACCCCACGCGGCCTGGCGAGAGCTCGGTGGTCGTGAAGCGCCCCGGCACGAACTACGTGCTGGCGACCGCGCAGCTCCGGCTCGCTCCCGGCACGGTCGCGGTGCTCCCGGTCGAGCCGCCGAAGGGCACCGTCCGGGTGACGAACGGCGGTGAGGTGCCGCTGAAGGTCGACGCGGACAACGCCCACGTGTGGATCCTGCCCGGGACCAGCGCCTACGTGCCCGTGTTCACCGGCAACGTCGACCTGCACGCCTCGATCAAGGAGCCGGGCGGCGAGTGGGAGGCGATCCGCCGCGACCTGTGGGTCGAGCCCGGCAAGGTCACCCAGACCCTGCTCAAGCCGGACCCGACGGTGGTGGTGATCACCAACCGCGACTACACGCCGGTCCACGCGCTGCTCGACGGGGTCGACGGCGGGTGGATCGGGGCCGGCGAGACCGAGCGGATCTGGATCCACCCCGGTCCGACCCAGGTGGTCCTGCTCGACGGCAAGGGCCGGGTCAAGAGCACCACCTCGGTGGTGGTCAGCAAGGGCACCGAGCAGCGGATCGTGGTCGCCGCGTCCGCCCCGCCGCAGCCCCAGCGCCCGCCGGTGGTGGTGGTGAACACGGGCTACCACGAGAACCGGCCGGGTGGGCCGATCCGCGACGAGGACGGTGACCACCACTGCTCGCCGGACCACGACCACGACGACCACGGCTACGATCACCACTGACCGTCGCTGACCGCGTCGACCCCGGAGCGCGCCGTGCCACACACGGTTGCGGTTCGGGGTCGACCTGCGCTCGGTCGTTAAGGACCCCGCGTGGAGGACCTC
>JBEBJW010000843.1:0-3940 GCA_040079715.1 Myxococcota bacterium
GACCACCACCGATCCGATCGGCAGCACCAGCTCGCCCGAGCCGCCGCCTTGTGGAACGCCAGCGTCGACCTCGACGGTGGTGCCGTCCGGGATCGCGACCCACCGGTCCTTGTCGGCCCCGTCGGACCAGAACGGGTGGGCGACGGTGTACGGGACGAGCGCCGGGCCCGGGCGGCTCGGATCCGCCGGATCGAAGCACCCGGTCGCCGACAGGGTCTCCGGGAACCCGGCGGGCTGCCCCGCGCCGTTCGGGTCGAGCCGGTACAGCCCGGTGTTGCGGTCGAGCAGCACCACCTCGCCGGCGGCGTCGGTGGCGATGTGGGTGATCCCGAGGCTGGTCTCGGCGATCGACCGGGTGGCGACCTCGCCGGTGACCGGGTCGGTGATCCGGGCGTACACCCGGCCGGACGCGTAGTCGGCGAACACGTAGCTGCCCTGGAGCTGCGGCAGCGCGGCGCCGCGGTACACGACCCCGCCGGTGATGCAGTTGTCACCCTCGTCGTGGCGGGTGACCACCACCGGCAACACGAGGCCGGTCGGGTCGCAGTCCGGGTTGCCGTAGCACGAGTCGGCCTCCATCGTGTTCCAGCCGTAGTTCCCGCCGTTCCGGACGATGTCGACCTCTTCGTACCGGTCCTGGCCCACGTCGCCGACCCACAGGTCGCCGGACGCCGGGTCGACGCTGAACCGCCACGGGTTGCGGAGCCCCCACGCGTAGATCTCCGGCCGCCCACCGCCGCCCGCGAACGGGTTGTCCGGCGGGATCGCGTACGGCGCGGCCCCGTGGACGTCGATCCGGAGGATCTTGCCGAGCAGCGTGTCGAGGTTCTGGCCGTTGCCGTACGGGTCACCGCCGGAGCCGCCGTCGCCGAACCCGACGTACAGCATCCCGTCGTGGCCGAACACGACGTTGCCGCCGTTGTGGTTCGTGAACGGCTGCTCGAGCGTCAGCAGGATCTGCTCGGACCCGGGATCGATCGTCCGACCATCGGCCGAGGCCCGGAACCGCGCGATCGTCGACCGGAACGGGGCCGACGGCGCGGTGTACGACAGGATCAGCTCCCGGTTCGTCGCCCAGCCCGGGTCGAACGCGAGCCCGAGCAGCCCGGCCTCGTTCGCCGAGTTGTCGACGCGATCGGTCAGGTCGACCACCAGGTCCGTCGGGCCGCTGGCGACGCTCACGTCGAACGACTCGATCCGCCCCTCCTGGCGGACGATCCACCACCGGCCGGGATCGTCCGGCGGCTGGATCGCGAGGGTCGCCTCGCCGAACGACCGGTCCGGGAACAACCGGTCGACCGTCACCTCGCCCGGGGGCGGCAGGCGGTCCGGCGCCACGCAGGTCGGGTTCGACGGGCGGGTGGTGATCGCCGGGCCGACCGGGGTGGTCGGCACGGTCGGATCGTCACCCGCGCGGGGATCCACCGCCGGCTGCTCGCCGGCCCGGTGACACGCTGCCCACAGCCAGACGAAGCTCACGGGACGCCCTCCGGATCACGGACTCACGGGGAGACGACCTCCGCCGTCCAGCCCTCCGGCAGCTGCTCGTCGAGCGCGACGAACCCACCGGCGACGTGATCGTACGGGAAGAACGCGGCGGTCGTCTGCCCCTGGGACACGCCGGACGCGTCGAACACCCGGATGTCGACCCGCGGCGCGCCGGCGGTGTCGGCGAGGGACATCGTGCCGGCGGACACCGACGAGCCGTCGTCGAGGACCCGCAGCGCGGTGCGCGGGGTCGGCGCGATCCGCCGGTTCTGCCCGGCGACGGTGTTCATCCGCTCGTACAGCGCGTAGAACGTGTAGTCGCTGACCCAGATCGGCGTGCAGTACGACATCATGTCGACCGTGTCCTGCGGGCCGAACACCTCGCCGGTGACGACCGAGTTGCCCCACACGCCGATCTTCGCCCCGGGGTACGGGTACTGCGGATCGGTGCCGGACGCGCCGCCGCAGTCGGCGTGCGACCGGCCGTGGGCGTGGCCGAACTCGTGGACGATGGTCTCGGAGGTGTAGTCGCCGGTGTACCCGATCCCGACCGACGCCCGGAAGTACGGGTCCTGCGCGGTGAACGCGAGGAGCGACAGGCCGAGGATGCAGCCCTGGTTGCAGAACGCGGCGATCGTCGGCTCGGGGACGAACATCCCGTAGTAGTAGGTGTTCGGCGCCTCGTTCGCCCGGTCCCGAAGGGCGTTGATCGCGCTGAGGATGTCGCCCCACTGGTTGCCGTTGAACGCGCCGATCGGCTCGTCCCAGTCGAACGGCGGGTCGACCCGCACGGTGACGCTGGTGGCGGGGTACACGCCCATCGCGAGGTCCTCGATCCGCTGGACCTGCTGGGGGCTCGTGTCCGGCAGGCGGCCCGAGCCGTCGGCGTTGTACCGGACCGGCACGAGCACGATCTGGAGCTCGTCGGTGTTGTCGGCGTCGAGCCCGCCGAGCGCGTCGGAGTCCCACACCACGTCCTGCTCGAGCCCGCCGCCGGGCCCGTCCGGCGTCTCCTCGACCAGCTCGAGGTGGAACTCGGTGGTCCGCTTCAGCAGGGCGCCGTCGAGGTCGAAGTTGATCGTGGTGCTCTCGTCCGGCCGCGACGCCTCGTCGACCCGGAGGGTGGACTCGAGCACGGTGGTGCCGTCGGTCGAGGTCACGGTGAGGATCCCGGTGACCTTGCGCGGGGTCCAGCTCCCGTTCGGCGCGACGAACACGCGGAGCAGGCCCGGGCGACCGATGATCACCGGCATCTGGAGCGCGTTCGGGACCTTGCCGTTCTCGACCAGCACCGCCTCGACGCCCTGGAACAGCGAGACCTTGGCGATCTCGAGGTCCGACACCAGCGGGCGGACCGGCTCGGGGGTGCTGGTGACCGGATCGGTCGTGGACGGCGGCGTCCCCGTCGGGTCGACGAACGCGTCGTCGTCGTCGTCACCGGAGCCGAGGTAGGTCTTCGAGCACCCGGACATCGCGACCAGCACCCCGAGTCCCACCGTCCACATTCGAGCCTCCGCGTGGCGGACATCGTTACCCGATCCGGACGCGACCCACCCCTGGATTCTGTCCAGGAACGGTGAAGGGAGGGTATACGAGGTGTCCCGCGGCGGCGGGTCGAATACCGGACCGGGTCGAGGCGACGATGGACAACCGCGACAATCCACCCCCGAGCACGCCCCACCCGAGCGTCGTCCGCGCGCTGTGGCTGGTCGACGAGGCGATCGGCGCGCTCGACGGGGCGCCGGACGCCGACCGGTACACCTCGCTGCTGCGGCTGGTCCGCGCGTCGTTCGACGCGCCTCCGGGCGACGCGACGGCGATGCTGCGGTTCGGGCACGCGCTCGAGGATCAAGGCCGGCACGAGGTCGCGCTCGAGTTCTTCACCGAGGCGATCCGGATCGACGATCGGTCGCCGCTCGCGTGGACCAACCTCGGCGAGGTGCGGCGGAAGCTCGGGCGGTGGGCGGAGTCGCTCGAGGCGTACGATCGGGCGCTGGCGCTCGATCGGGCGTACCTGTGGGCGGCGGCGGGTCGCGGCGAGGCGCTGCGGATGGTCGGGCGGCTCGACGAGGCGGTGGTCGCGTTCGGGGAGGCGATCACCCGCGCGCCCGAGCACCTGTTCGCGCTCCAGGGGCTGGGGGCGGCGCTGTCGGAGCTCGGGCGGCACCGGGAGGCGTTGCCGGTGTGGGAGGCGGCGCTGCGGCTCCGCCCCGAGTCCGGGTTCGCGAGCGACGGGCTCGCGCGGTGCCACGCGGCGCTTGCGCGGGAGCTGGCGGCCCTCGGCGCGCCGACCGCGGTGTTGCCGGAGACCCCGGCCCCCGAGCCGCCGGCGGCGGATCCGACGTTCGATCCGGCCGGGCTCGAGCTGCCGGGGCCGGAGCCGGGGCCGAACACGTCGGAGTTCGCGGTCCCGCAGGGCGCGCCGCCGCCGCCGCCGTCGATCCCGCCGGTC
>JBEBJW010000844.1:0-3936 GCA_040079715.1 Myxococcota bacterium
GCCCAGAACGCCGCCGCCGTCGCCGCGTGGAACCCGAGCGAGGCCCACGCCTCCCGCCGGGTCACCGCCGGCGCCTCGTCGACCGCGGCGAGGAACGCGCTCGCCGCCGTCTGGTCCGCCGCGGCGCCCTCGCGCAGGATCCGCCACCGGAGCACCCCCGGCGCCACCGCCACCGTGACCAGCAGCGCCGGGACGAACGCCCAGTACACGCCGGTCAGGATCGCGTACCACTGGGCGCGCTTGAGCCACCGCCGCTCGCCGGGGTGGAGGTAGTCGAACTGCTCGATCCGGGCGCGGTTGTTGCGGTGGTGGGTGTGGTGCAGCGCGCGCTGGAGGGTGAACGAGGTGGGGAACCACGCCGCGGCCCACCGCCCGAGCCACCGGTTGACCGTCGGGTCCGGGTGGAGCACGCCGTGGACGGCCTCGTGGAGCAGGGCGAACGTGGTGTGGTTGACGAGGGCGAACCCGATCGCCGCGGCGCCGATCCCGACCGGCCCGGACCGGGCCGCCACCGCCAGGCACCCCGCCGCCGCGAGGGGTGCCAGGATCACCGCCGCGACGTTCGTCCGCGCGGGGATCCCGGCCGGGCGCGCCGTCCCGGTCACGGCGGGCACGGCGTCCGGGTCGACATGAACGCGATCAGCCGCTGGACCGGCGCGTCCTCCGGCAGGGTCGACCGCGGATCGAGCCGGGCCCCGGCGAGGGCCGGGATGTCGCGTCGGAGGAACGTCAGGTACAGCCAGCGCGCGATCCACGTCGCGAGCGGGCGGGCCAGGCCCGGCGGCACCCCGACCGCGAGGTGGATCGTGGTGCCGTCGCCGTCGGGGACCAGCCCGGCGATCGCCGCGGTCCGGATCCGCCCGAGGTCCGCCTCGACGACCATCACCGGGCCGCCCACGCAGGTCAGCGCGATCGACACCCGATCCCGGCTGACCGCGGCCATCACCCGGTCGGAGGCGCCGGTCCCGACGACCCGGGTGACGTACCGCATCCGGAGGCGATCCGGGCCGGGCTGCTCGAACACCGGCTCCTCGACCAGCGCGCGCCGGTGGACGATCTGCAGGTGGTGCAGGTCGAACGCGTTGACCATCACCGCGGCCCACGGCACCGGGACCCGCTCGGTGTGGACGAACCGCCACACGAGGTCCGGCCAGGTCGGCGCGTCCGGCGGTGGGCCGTCCGGGCCGTCGTCGGGGTCCGCCGCCGGGTGGACGAACACCGCGCCGCACGACTCGGCCGTGGGGTAGCGCCGCAGCCCGTCGACCCCGGCCCGATCGCACGCCCCGTCCGGGCCGAACCCGAACCCGTGCAGCGGGCAGACGATCCGTCCCTGGTCGACCCAGCCCGCGCCGAGGTCGGCGCCCATGTGCGGGCAGGCCGCGTCGTAGGCGGCGGGGCCGTCGGCCGTCCGGGTCACGATCAGCCGCCGACCGGGGATCACGGCCGGGGTGAGCCGTCCGGCGCGCACCCCGCGGGCGCCCCCGACGAGGTACCACGCCGACACCGGGTCGGGTCGCCATTCCGGCACGCCCGGCATCGTCAGCCGCGCCGACGCCCGACCAGGAACCCGGCGATCGCTCCGGCCGCGCCTGCGACGAACGCGACCGCCACCCCCGCGGTCATCGCCCACCGGTTCGCCGCCGCGACGATCGGGTTGTCCCACAGGCCGGTCGAGTAGTGGAAGCTCGCGACCTGCCAGTCGGATCCTGCGGGATCGCGGACCAGGGTCGCCGACCACCGCGCGTTCACCTCGAAGTCCTCGCCGTCGACCAGCACGAAGTGCGCGTTCGAGGTGCCCCACGAGATCGCGGTGTCGTCGCCCTTCAGCACCGACAGCGCGTCGGCGGCGAACGTCGCGTCGATCGACTCGACCACCTTCGCCGAGCCGTTCATCATCTTGTCGAAGTACGCGCGGACGCCGTCCCGGCCTTGCACCACGTCGCCGTTCATCGCGGTGAACACCACGTCGGGGGTCGAGTGGGCGACGATCGCGTCGATGTCCCGCGCGTTGAGCGCCCGCTCCATCTCGGCCTTGACCGCCCGCAACGCGTCGTGGGTCTCCGCCTCTCCCGCGTGGGCGACCGCCAGGACCGCGAGCACACCAACCGCCACGACCACCTCCGGCGACGGAGCGTAATCCACGATAGGCCGCTTGCGCGTCCACGGCGCGTCGGAGGTGGAGCGTGGCGGAGACCGACTTCCTGGTGATCGGCAGCGGCGTGGCCGGGATGTGGTTCGCGCTCCGGGCCGCGTCCGTCGGGCGGGTCACGATCGTGACCAAGGCGGCGCCGCAGGAGAGCAACAGCCGGTACGCGCAGGGCGGGATCGCCGCGGTGTGGTCGGACGAGGACGACTTCGAGACGCACGTGCGCGACACGCTCGTCGCCGGGGCGGGGCTGTGCCGGCGCGACGCGGTCGAGGTCACCGTCCGCGAGGGTCCGGCGCGGGTCCGCGACCTGATCGAGTTCGGGACGCGGTTCACCACGAAGCACGACGATCCCGGCGCGTACGACCTGCACCGCGAGGGCGGCCACACCCACCGGCGGATCCTGCACGCCGAGGACTTCACCGGGCAGGAGATCGTCCGGGCGCTCCACGCGGCGTGCGTCGAGCACCCGAACGTGACGATCCTCGATCACCACGTCGCGGTCGATCTGCTGACCCAGGCCTGGCTCGCGCGGCGGACCGGCGAGGTGCCCCCGGTCGACGACGCGGTGATCGGGGCGTACGTGCTCGATCTCGGCTCGAACGACGTCGACGTCTGGCGGTCGAAGGTCACCGTGCTCGCCACCGGCGGCGCGGGCAAGGTCTACAAGTACACGACCAACCCCGAGATCGCGACCGGCGACGGGATGGCGATGGCGTGGCGGGCGGGCGCGCGGATCGCGAACATGGAGTTCGTGCAGTTCCACCCGACCGCGCTGTTCCACGATCGCGAGCACCACTTCCTGATCTCCGAGGCGCTCCGGGGCGAGGGCGGCAAGCTGATCCTGCCGGACGGCACGCGGTTCATGCTCGCGGTCGACGAGCGGGCCGAGCTCGCCCCGCGCGACATCGTGGCCCGCGCGATCGACGCCGAGCTCAAGCGGCGGGGCATCGACTGCGTGTACCTCGACATGCGCCACCTGACGCGGGCCGAGGTCGAGCACAAGTTCCCGAACATCGACGCCACGCTGCTCAAGCTCGGGATCGACATGGCGACGACGCCGATCCCGGTCGTGCCCGCGGCCCACTACATGTGCGGCGGGGTCCAGACCGATCTGCACGGCGAGAGCTCGATCCGGAACCTGTTCGCGGTCGGGGAGGTGAGCTGCACCGGGTTGCACGGGGCGAACCGGCTGGCGTCGAACTCGCTGCTCGAGGCGGTGGTGTTCGCGCACCGGGCGGCCGAGGTCTGCCGGACCCGGTTCGCCACGCTCGAGGCGCCGCCGGAGCTCCCGGCGTGGGACCCCGGCGAGGCGGTCGACAACGACGAGCAGGTCGTGATCCACCACACCTGGAAGGAGATCCGGACGTTCATGTGGGACTACGTCGGGATCGTCCGGAGCCAGCGCCGGCTCGAGCGGGCGAAGCACCGGGTGGACCTCGTGAAGAGCGAGGTCGACCAGTACTACTGGGACTTCAAGCTGACCGGCGACCTGGTGGAGCTGCGGAACCTGGTCACGGTGGCGGACCTGATCGTCCAGTGCGCGATGCGCCGCCGCGAGAGCCGGGGGCTGCACACCACCCTCGACTTCCCGGACGCGGACCCGCGGTTCCTGCAGGACACGGTGATCCAGCGCGCGTGGTGACGGGCAGCAGGGGGATCCACGGGTCGGCCGTCGGCGGGCACCTCCGGGTGGCGTACCGTCGCGCAGCGCCCGGTGGATCTGCTGCCGCAGGACCCGGGCGGAGCGCGCGGGCGGGGCGCGGACCAACGCGGCAGCTGCTGCCGCA
>JBEBJW010000845.1:0-3932 GCA_040079715.1 Myxococcota bacterium
GCCCGCCCCACCGAGGTACAGGTACGCCGCGCCGTGGTCCTGCCCATAGAAGTCCGACCAGATCTCGTTCGCCCCCACGACCACGTCGTCGTAGCCGTCCCCGTGACCCGCCTGACCGACAGTCGGCACTATCGGCGATCGCGGGCATCTTGACCGCTTCGGCCTCGGCCGTGTCTGCCCCCGGCATCACGATCTCGTCGGCGAGGTGCTTCAGCCCGCCGCTGTCGAACGGCACCTTGAACGAGATGAGCAGGCTGCTCCGCTCCACCACCTCGATCTTCTCGATGAAGTAGAGGACCACCTCGCG
The DNA here is from genome assembly GCA_040079715.1 of Myxococcota bacterium. GTDB lineage: Bacteria > Myxococcota_A > UBA796 > UBA796 > JACKER01. The sequence goes on from JBEBJW010000845.1 coordinate 308, forward strand.
CTTCACCTGCTCCGTCATGGCCTCGAAGTGCTCGTCGAACAGCGCGGCGAACCGGCGCAGCTCGCCGATGTTCCGCTCCAGCGCCCTGCGCAGGAAGTCCTCCTTCCGGAGGAGCGTCGCCTCGCGCTCGATCTCCTCCTTCTTCGTCGTCAGCTCCGCGATCTGGGCCTTGCACACCGCCGGGTCGACGCCGTCGCCGATCGCCCGGTAGTAGTTCTGGATGCGGCGGTCGATGTCGCCGAGCTTGAGCTCGACGGCCCGGGTGTCGGCCCCGTAGTTGTGGCGGATGGCGTCGATGCGCTTGCGGACGCGGCCCTCGAACTCGGCCAGGCTGTCGTCCTCGCAGAGCCGGGCCCGGATCAGCCGGAGGACGACGCCCTCGAGCCAGAACCGAGGGATCGGCAGCGACGAACACACCGAGGTGCCCTTGTTCAGGTAGCTGCCGCAGTAGTAGGCGTAGCGCTCGGTCCTCATGCCGTCCTTGTCGGTCTGAAGCAGCCGCCGACCTCCGAAGTGGCCGCCGCACACCTCGCAGACGATGAGCCTCGAAAGCAGGTAGTTCACCTTCCGGCACGGGGAGGTCCGCACGTAGAACGCGCGCTCCGCCGAGCGCGCCTTGCGCCGGTCGAACGTCTCCTGGTCGACCATCGGCGGGTGCGCGTTCTCGACGATGATGTGCTCGCTCGGCGCAGTCCGCTGGCGCCCGTCCCGGCCCTGCTTCCGGCTCCGGAACCACACGGACTCGCCGAGGTAGGCCCGGTTCTTCAGGATGCCGTCGACCGTCGAGCCGCACCAGTGGCGGCACCGCGGAGCCTGGACGCCGCGGGCGTTGAGCGCGTTCGCGATCGCCTTCCCGCCCAGCCCCCTGTTGGCGGCCATGTCGAAGATCTCGCGGACGGTGGCCACGTCCTGGTCGTTCGAGAAGGCGAGCACGCCGTGTTCCCGGCCGTGGCGATCCGTGATCGTCTCGATCCGGTAGCCGAACGGCACGCGGCCGCCGTTGACGTGGCCGCGCTCGGCGTTCTCGCGCATCCCCTTGATCGTCTCGGTCGCGAGGTTCATCGAGTAGAACTGGTTGATGACCTCGATCATCCCTTCGTAGAGGAAGCCCTGGGGCGTCTCGGGGTCGAAGTTCTCGGTGATCGACTTGATCGCGACGCCGTGCTTCCGGAGCAGGCTCTTGAAGAGGATGGACTCCTCGCGGTTCCGGCTGAACCGGTCGAGCTTGTGGACGAGGATGGCGTCCACGCGGTGCTTCCGGCAGTGGCTCACCATCTCGCAGAAGCCGGGGCGCTTGTCGGCCGGGGCGTAGGCGGACTGGCCCTCGTCGACGAACTCGCCGACGACGCGGTGGTCGGGGCGTTCTTCGACCCAGCGGTTCAGGAGCTTGCGCTGAGCGGGGATCGAGATGTCCTTCTGGGCCTGCTCCTCGGAGGAGACGCGGCAGTACGTGACGACGTTGATCATGCGGGAACTCCGTTCTGGACGAGACGATCGGGCTGGTGCCTGGCTCGCACCCCGAGTGCAACAAGGGTGCCAGGAGCGGCCGCTGTCAAGTCGGGAGTTCAAGTGTCGGATAGTAGTCCTCATAGGCTGGTTATTCGATACTGGATGAAACTGCCGGCAACCCGCGGGGCGCGTCGAGAACCCGTCCAGGAATCGCCCGAGATCGCGCCATTCGGTTCCAACGGCTGCACAGCTCGTTCCTCCGGCGGTCCCATCCGTTCCAAGACGGGGCGCCATCCGTCCAACGGGCTCACCGAGCGCAGCTGTTCCCTCTCGTCATCGGTTGACGCAGACGGGTGCTTCCACGAGGGCGCCCGAGTACACAGTCGGATGGATACCGACCTCTCCGGTCTCGAGCTCTGGGTGATCGAGGACCACGCCGCCACGCTCAAGGCGCTGGTGGAGATCGCGACGGGTCTGGGCGCCAGCGTGGCCGGGTTCGGGTCGGCGGAGGCGGCCCTGACGCACGATGCGTCCGGCCTGCCCGACCTCGTGGTCACCGACCTGCGCCTTCCGGGACTGGACGGAATCGGCCTGCTCGAGGAGCTCACGCGCCGCGGTGGGACGCCTCTCCAGGCGGTGGTCCTGACCGCCCACGGCTCCGTCGCGGACGCGGTCCGGGCGATGCGGGCCGGAGCGGCCGACTTCCTCACGAAGCCGCTCGACGTGGCGCGCGTGGAGGCCGTGCTCCGCGGAACCGGCGCCCGCGCGCGTCTGCAGGCGGAGCTCCGCGCGTCCAGGGAAGAGAACCGCCGGCTCCGCGGACACGCCGATCCGCCGGTGTTCCGGTCCGCCGCGATGTGGACGGTGGTCGAAGCCGTGCGGCGTGCCGCGAGCTCCGACGCGACGGTGCTCCTCCTCGGGGAGTCGGGCACGGGCAAGGAGCGGCTCGCGCGAATGGTCCACGAGGCCTCCCCTCGGCATGGCGGACCGTTCGTGGCAGGCCACCTGGCCGCCCTGGCCGAGGGCGTGATCGAGAGCGAGCTGTTCGGACACGAACGCGGGGCGTTCTCGGGTGCGATCGGGCGTCGGAGCGGGCTGTTCGAGCAGGCCCACCGCGGCACGCTGTTCCTCGACGAGGTGGGCGAGGTCGATCCGAGGACCCAGGTCCGTCTGCTCCGCGTCCTGCAGGAGCGGGTGCTCGTGCGGGTCGGAGGGAACGCCAACGTCGCGGTCGACATGCGGCTCGTGTGCGCGACCCACCGCGACCTCGACGCCCTCGTCCGCGACGGCGCGTTCCGAGAGGACCTGCTGTACCGCCTCGACGTGGTGCGGATCCGGGTGCCGCCGCTGCGCGAGCGCCGCGAGGACATCCCGGTCCTGGTCGCGCACTTCGCCGACACCTTCGCCCGTCGGTACGGTCGCGCGGTCCCGGAGTTCTCCTCCGAGGTCGCGGGCGCGCTCGTGGCCTGGTCCTGGCCCGGCAACGTCCGCGAGCTCGAGAACGTGGTCGAGCGGCTCGTGGTCATGGGACCCCAGCAGGTGGAGCTTCGCGACCTTCCCGGGCGCATCGCGTCGCCGGATGCTTCCGAGCCGATCGCGGCGCTGCCTGCGGGCCACGTCGACCTGCCGGCGCTGGTCGACGACTTCGAGCGCGAGCTGGTCGCGAACGCCATGCGCCGAGCGGGCGGCAACAAGGCCCAGGCGGCGCGAACTCTCGGGATCACGCGCGAGGGCCTGCGCTACAAGCTCCAGAAGCTCGGGCTCGACGGTGAGTGACCGCCGGGTGCGGTTGGCCGGTCGGCTCGTGGGTGGCACGGCGTTGGTCGCGGTGGCGACGGGGCTCTTGACCGGTGTGCCCCTGGAGCGCGCGGCCCGCCACCTCCTGGAGCAGGACCTGGGCGAACGGGCCGACGCCGGCGCCGAGATGCTCGCGGCGTCGCTCGACGGGGCCGACGTCGAGGCGGCCATGCGGGGGGACCTCGACGCGGCGGGGCGCCTGGCGGAGCGGCTGACCGATCTCGCGGAGGAGGCCGACGTCGCGGTCGCGTCGCTCGTCGGCCTGGACGGGCGAGTCCTCGCGTCGAGCGACGGCTCGCTGCGCCGGGGCGATCCGGACCCGGTCGCGCCCGCGGGTGGTTGGGATCTCGCCAGCGTGGCCGACCAGGACGCCTCGACG
>JBEBJW010000846.1:0-3930 GCA_040079715.1 Myxococcota bacterium
TGCTGGCCGAGGTCGCCGGCGTACCGGGCGGCGACCGGCCAGCAGCACCCCGATCGACCACCCGTCGGACACGATGTGGTGGACGGTGACCAGCAGCAGGTGCCGGTCGGGCGCCCGCGCGACCAGCCGGGCCCGGACCAGCGGCGCCGCGCCGAGGTCGAACGGGGTCGACGCCTCGCGGGTCGCGATCGCGGTCGTCTCGGCGTCGGGGTCGGGGTGCCCGGTCAGGTCGTCGATGGGCAGGCGGAACGGGACAGCGGCCCGGACCCGCTGGATCGGCCCGTCGTCGCCGTCCTCGATCCCGGTCCGCAGGCCGCCCTGGGCCGCGATCGTGTCGGCGAGGGCCCGCTCGAGCCGGTCCCGGGCGAGGGCGCCGATCAGCTCGACCCCGCCCGGCAGCAGGGACGTCGGGGTGCCGGGCTCGAGCTGCTCGAGGAACCACAGGCGGGCCTGAGCCGACGACAGCGGCGCCTGCTCGTCGGACGCGGGGGCGGCGGCGGTGCCGGCGACCGCGGCCACGGGCGCGGCGGACCCGAGGCGGGCGGCGAGGGACGCGACCGTCGGGGCGTCGAACAGCGCCCGCAGCGGCAGCTCGACCGCGAACGCGCGCCGGATCCGGCCGATCAGCCGGGTCGCGAGCAGCGAGTGGCCGCCGGACGAGAAGAAGTCGTCGTCGACGCCCACCCGATCGAGCCCGAGCACGTCGGCGAACAGCGCGGCCAGCGTCTGCTCGGCCGGGGTCCGCGGGGCGACGTACCGCTCGGACGACCCGGTCGGCGCGAGGTCGGGAAGGCGGCCGCGGTCGATCTTGCCGTTTCGGTTGAGCGGCAGCGCCGCGTGCCACCCGAACGCCGCCGGGACCATGTAGTCCGGGAGGCGCTCCGCGAGCGTGGCCCGGAGCTCCGCCGCGGGCAGCGCCCCGTCGGCCTGGTAGTGCGCCACCAGGACGTCGTCGTCCACGCCGCGCCGGACCGCGACCACCGCGCACGCCTCGATCCCGGGGATCGCGCCGAGCGCCGCCTCGATCTCGCCGAGCTCGATCCGGAACCCGCGGACCTTGACCTGGTGGTCGACCCGTCCGACGAACGCGAGGGTGCCGTCCGGACGGCGCCGGACGAGGTCGCCGGTGCGGTACATCCGCGCCCCGGGCCGTCCGAACGGGTCGGGGACGAACCGGTCGGCGGTGAGCTCGGGCCGGCCGAAGTACCCGCGCGCGGGCCCGGCGCCGCCGAGGTACAGCTCGCCGGGGACGCCGATCGGGACCAGCATCCCATCCGCGTCGAGCACGTGGGCCGTCTCGTCCGGGAACGGCAGGCCGAGCAGCGCCTCGGGCTCGTCCGGGGTCAGCCGGTGGCCGGTCGACCACACCGTGCACTCGGTCGGGCCGTACAGGTTCCACACCTCGCCGAGCTGGGCGAGCAGCGCGGCGCCGAGCTCCGCCGGCAGGGCCTCGGCCCCGCTCCACGCGCGCACCCGGAGGGACGGGAACCGCGGGTGGGCCGCGAGCATCCGCCAGGTCGACGGGGTCGCCTGGATCACCGTCGCGCCGGCGTCGACGATCGCGGCGACCAGCAGGTCCGGATCGGCCGCGGTCGGCCGGTCGACGATCACCGTCGCGCCGCCGGCGGTCAGCGGCAGGTACAGCTCGACCACCGACACGTCCCACCCGAGGGACCCGAGCGCGAGGATCCGGTCCGCCGCGCCGAACCCGGGCGTCGCCCGCATCGTGTGCATCATCCCGGCCACCGACCGGTGCTGGACCGCCACCCCCTTCGGTTCGCCGGTCGACCCGGAGGTGAACAGCACGTACGCGAGGCCGTCCGGACGCGCGCGGTGGGCGACGGGCGCGCTCGGGCCGACCTCGTCGAGCGCGAGGACCGGGATCGGCCGGTCCGGCAGCCGGTCGACGAGCTCCCGGTGGGCGACGATCAGCCGCGGCGCCGCCACGTCGAGGATCCGCGCCAGGCGCTCGGCGGGGTGCTCGGGGTCGAGCGGGACGTACGCCGCGCCGGCCTTCCACACGCCGAGGGTCGCGACCGGCAGGTCGAGGTCCCGGTGGACCAGCAGGGCCACGCGGTCCTCGGGCCCGACGCCGCGGGCGATCAGCGCCGCCGCGAGCGCGTCGGACCGCTGGTCGAGCGCCCGGTACGACAGGGCGCCCCCGTCGGGGAGGAGCGCCGCGGGGGCGTCCGGGGTCGCCGCGACCCACCCGGCGAACCGATCGAGGACCATGGCGGGGACGTCGGCGCGGGCGGTGTCGTTCCACCGGCGGAGCGCCTCGTCCTCGGCCGGCGTCAGCAGCGGGAGGGTGGCGATCGGCGCGTCCGGGGCGGCGAGCCCGCCGGCGAGCACGGTCGCGAGCTGGCCGGCGAGGCGCTCGATCGTCGCGGCGTCGAACAGGGCGGTCGCGTACTCGAGCGTGCACCGGAGCCGCCCGGGCTCGGCGCTGATCCACAAGGTCAGCTCGAACCGGGACGTCTGCTCGTCCGGGGGCAGCCGGTCGAACGTGACGCCGGGGAGCGCGACCTCGCCGAGCTGCTCGTCGAGCAGCGCGAACAGGACCTGGATCAGCGGCGGACGGCTCGGGTCGCGCGGCAGGTCGAGGGCGTCGATCACCACGTCGAGCGGCAGATCCTGGTGGGCGTGGGCCCCGAGGGTCGCGGCGCGGACCCGGTCGACCACCTCGGCGAACGAGGGGTCGCCGCCGAGCTCGGTCCGGAGCGCGAGGGTGTTCGCGAGGTACCCGACCACGTCGGCGTGCTCGCGCTGGCGCCGGCTCGCGATCGGCGCCCCGACGGTCAGATCGGTCTGGGCGGTCCACCGGCGGAGCACGACCAGGAACCCGGCGAGCAACGTCATGAACGGCGTCACGCTCCGGGCCCGGCCGAACGCGCCGATCGCTTCGACCACCGGCGTCGGCAGCTCGAACGACCTCATCGCGCCGTCGAGCCGCTGGACCGGCGGGCGGGTCCGGTCGGTCGGCAGATCGACCGGGACGGCCCCGGCGAGCCGCTCGACCCAGTACCGGCGCTGCGCCTCGCGCCGCTCCCCGTCGAGCCACCGGCGGTGCCAGTCGAGCCAGTCCGCGTACTGCGCGACGACCGGGGGCAGCGGCGAAGGCTGGCCGGCGGCGAGGGCCGCGTACCCGACCGACAGCTCGCGCAGGACGACCCCGAGCGACAGCCCGTCGGCGACCGCGTGGTGGACGGTGAGCAGCACGTGGTGCTCGTCCGGAGCGACCCGGATCGTCCGGCTCCGGAGCAGCGGCCCGGCGACCCGGTCGAACGGCGCCGACGCGAACGCCCGCGCCACCACCCGGACCTCGTCCAGCGTGGCGCCCGGCAGGTCCAGCGGCGGCTCGACGATCCCCGGGGGGACGTCTGGCCGTACGACCTGGACCCACCCGCCGTCCTCGGACGCGAACGTGGTCCGGAGCGCGGCGTGGCGCGCGACCACCGCGAGGAGCGCCTCGCCCAGCAGGTCCGGGTCGAGCTTCCCGATCGCCCGGACGTGGGCCGACAGGTGGGCGAGCGGGACCCCGGGGTTCAGCTCCTCGACGAACAGCAGCCGCTCCTGGGCCGACGCGGCCGGGTACCGCGCGACCGCGCCCGGCTGTCCCGACACCGACGCCGCCGCGGTCGCCGACACCACCGACGCGTCCGCCGGGACTCGCTCCCGCACCGCGCGGGCGATCGCCGCGATCGTCGGGGTCGCCAGCAGCCGGTCGAGCGGGAGCTCGAGCTGCCACCGCGACCGGAGCTCGGCCGCGACCCGGGTCGCGAGGAGCGAGTCCCCGCCGAGCCAGAACAACGAGTCGTCGACGCCGATCGGCGCGATCCCGAACAGGTCCTCCCACAGCGCGACCAGCGTCCGCTCGATCGCGTCGGTCGGCGGGGCGGCGGGCGGTCCGGCCGGGCGCGGGTGGACCAC
>JBEBJW010000847.1:0-3928 GCA_040079715.1 Myxococcota bacterium
CACCGGACGAGGTCCGGCCGGCCGGCGTGGCCGCGCCGGGTCGTCCGGAGGAGCCGCCGGCGTCGGGCGGGGTGTTCGGCAGCGGCGACAAGGGGCCGGTCGAGACCGTCACCGGCGAGCTCGAGAAGGAGAAGAGCGCCGAGGAGCTCGCGCGCGAGGCGCGGATGGCCGAGATCGACGCCGCGAACAGCCAGAAGCTCGCCCGAGTCGTCGTCCTCGAGGACGAGGGGACCGACTACAAGAACGAGTCCCTCCAGCGGAACATCAAGGCGCGGATCGCGCGTCCGGACGCCGGGTTCTTCCCGGACGTCGACCTGTACCAGGCGGGGCGGACCGAGCGAGACCGGACCGTGCGCCCGATGGACCAGCGGGCCGCGGTGCCGCCGGAGTCGGTCGCCGACGTGATGGCGGCGGTCGAGGAGACGTCGACGATCCCGTTCGACGGGATGAGCGAGCAGGACTGGGGGATCCGGGCGAACGAGCTGTACAAGCTGGCGGACGAGCTGTGGTTCGTCGACCGGGCCGAGCTCCGGGAGCCGCTGTTCTTGCTGTACGCGCAGATGGGCCGGGCGGCGGAGAACTCGAACCAGGGCGCGCCGCCGTTCTTCGAGAACGTCGACGGCCGGCCGGTGAACTACTTCTGGTACCTCGCGGGCGCCCTCGCGTACAAGGACCCCGCGCTGCTGTCGAAGTTGACCACCGAGGACCTGTACCAGTCGATCGCGTACTACAAGGACCAGCTGGACTCCGGCGCGTTCCGCCAGATGACGCTGTCGTTCGACCTCGACAGCGAGTTCGACCCGAAGGAGTTCGCCGGCGAGTACGAGGTCTACATCAACGGGATCGCCGAGACGGTCAAGAACCCGAACGGCCTGCACGAGGTGCCGCTCGGCCGGGCGGACATCTTCCTGAAGCGCGCCGACGGGTACTCGATGTCCGATCACTACGAGCGGACGGTGATCCCCGAGCGGTTCGACTTCGTCCGGCAGAACGCCCGGAAGCGGATGGGGATCGACTTCATCGAGCAGCTGATGGAGCACCCGTCGGACTGCGTGCCCACCCTGTCCGGCGACATCGTGAACTACCTCGCGATCTACGCGAAGCTCCACCCGGACTCGGAGATCTACATCGCGGTGCCGTACGGCGGCTCGACCGCGCCCGGCCGGATCTTCCTCTGGCGGTGGATGCGCCCGCAGGCGGCCCTCCAGCTCGTCCTCGACAACACCGGCGGGTTCCCGGTGCGGTTCGCGGCGATCATCGGCGCCGGGCTCGCGTTCAACAGCGGCGACCTCGCGTACCCGACCGACGAGCAGCTCCAGGGCGCGGTGTCGACCCCGCCGGCGCCCGGAGAGGAGGTCCCGGTCGGCCAGACGGTCGACGACTTCCTGCCGAAGCCGACGTTCAACCCGGAGGGAGCCCCGATCTTCTACCAGCTCCGCGGGCACTACAACCGGCTGATCGTGGGCGCGGGGATGCAGTACAAGGTCGTGATGGGCGACCAGCCGTACAAGGACCTGTACCAGGTGGAGACCGACGAGGGGCACGTCGCGGTCCAGTACGTCGGCGGCACCGCGTCCCGGCACGCGGGGACCACGCCCACCGGCTCGACCAGCGGCACCCCGACCGGGAGCAGCACCTCGACCAACGGCTCGACCCCGGCCACGCCGCCGGACGGCCAGATCGAGCAGGTCGCGCTGCGCGAGCGGACCCTCCAGCGCCTGGTGTACGCGATGGTCGGGGTGATGCTCGGCCGCGACGCGGGCGTCGGGTTCGGTCCGCGCGGGTACCTCCGGCTCGGGTGGTACAACGCGCCGCACGCGGTCGACATGACCGGCCACGTGGGGCTCACGTCGCGGATCGGCAGCAAGAAGGACGACGCCCGGATCGGCCGGGTGCGGGCCCTCGTCGACGCGGACTTCTTCGGCGGCGCGCTGCTGCCGTTCCGGGACTCGCTGTTCCTGCGGGACTCGGGGTTCCTGGCGGTCGGCTCGCCGATGGTCACGTTCGGGCTGACCGTCGGGGCGGGCCTGACGTTCTGACCGACGCGGATGTTTCCCCGGGATCCGTCACGGGATCGCGGGGATCCGTGCCGGAGATCCGTTCGGATCGGCGTTCTCTCGTAATCGGCGCGAAACCGGAGAAATGGCCCTACCGCAACCAGGGAGGGGGTGCTACAGCTCTTGCGTCGGATCCTTCTTCGCGTATCAGGGCACAGCGAATGTCTTCTTCCTCCTCTTCGTTGCGTTCTCTCGCGGTCCTCGGTCTGGTCGGCGCGGTCGGCCTGGGCGCGGGCGCCGTCCTCCACACGGCGTCGGGCGCCACGGGCCCCGTGACGCTGACCGTCCCGGGCGCGATGAACCTCGCGGTTCACTGCGGCGGTGACGACACGTACTTCGCCGATGGCGAGCAGATCACGTTCGTCCCGGACGGTCCGCGGTGCGACGTGGAGGCCCCGCTGTCGCCGGTGATGCCGGTCCGCGGGATGCTCGACGTGGGTCGGTCCGGCGGCTACCGGTGCGTGCGCAAGGCGATGGAGCTGGTCTGCGCGCCTGAGTGACGGTGGTCGACCTCGGGTCCACCGCGGCCGGTTCGACGAGCCGTTCCACTTGCGGCATCGCGGGCGGTGGGGCTGTCCGCGGGCCTCGCGGTCGGGGTGACGGTCGCGGTCGTCGGGTGGATCGGCCTCGCGTCGCAGCAGTCCGGGTTCCTGTGAGCGGTCAGCCGTACACGGCGAGCTTCGCGCGTTCGTCGGCCAGGGTGGTCCGGACGGTGTCCCGGGCGGTGAGCGCGGCCACCCATCGGTCGAGCGTCGGTCCGAGCGCGTCCGGGCGGCGGAACCGGAGCAGCAACAGGCCCCACAGCAGGTAGAAGTCCGCGGGCGACGGCGTGTCGTCGCCGAGCAGGGTCGGGCGGTCGGCGAGCCGGTCGCTCACCAGGGCCAGCACCGGCGGCAGCGCCCGCGCCAGCAGGTCGTCGACGGTCGCCTGCGGGGAGGCGGGGTCGAACAGCGCGAACAACGTCGGGCGGTGCAGCTCGGTCGCGATGTAGCACAGCCACTCGTGGAGCCGCCGGCGCTCGGCCGGCGCCCGCGGGACGTCCGCGTCGAGGTGGACCAGCACCGCCACGATCTCGGTGAGCAGCTCGCCGTCGGGCAGGAGCAGCGCCGGGACGCGCCGCTTCGGGTTGAGCGCCTCGTCGTACGAGCGACCGTCGCCGAGGCGGTGCTCGAACCGACGCATCCACTGGACGGTGTGCGGGGTGCCGCGCGCGTCGAGGGTCAGCCGCACCGCGAGCGAGCAGGTGAACGGGATCGCGAACAGGGTCATCGGGCCTCCGGGTGCTCCGACGGTAGCCGTCGGGGTACGCTGTCCGAAATGACGTCGATCGAACGATTCCTGCCAACGCCGCGGACCGTGGCGATGGTCGCCCCGCCGGGGGCGTCGGCGCTGACCACGCTCGGGCCGCTCGAGGCGTTCGACGTGGCGAACCGGTTCCTCGCCGCCCGCGGCCGCCCGCCGCTGTACCGGCTCGTGCTCGCGTCGGTCGGGCCGGTCGCGGTCACCAGCGTCGGAGTCGAGCTGCGCGCCACGCCGGTCGCCGAGCTGGACCCGGTCCACACGCTGATCGTGGGCGGCGGGCCCGAGCTGCCCGAGCACGCCCTCGACGCGGCGCTGGTGCGGGAGGTCGGCCGGCTGTCCGCGCGGGCGACCCGGGTGGTGTCGGTGTGCGGCGGGGCGTTCGTGCTCGGCGCGCTCGGGCTGCTCGACGGGCGGCGGTGCACCACCCACTGGCTGTGGGTCGACGCGCTGCGGGAGCGGTTCCCGGAGGCCCGGGTCGAGCCGGACGCGATCTACACCGCCGACGGCCCGATCTGGACGTCCGCCGGGGTCACCGCGGGCGTGGATCTGGCGCTCCAGCTGATCCGGTC
>JBEBJW010000848.1:0-3927 GCA_040079715.1 Myxococcota bacterium
CCCCGGAGAACCCACCGGCCGCGAGCGCCCACCGCGACGCGGCGAGCTGATCGCCGTACGGCAGGCCGTTCAGCCACGGGTGGAGCCACATCGACAGCCGAGTGGCGACCCGCGCCGAGCCGACGAGGTCTGGGTGGAGCGCTACCCCGACGGTCAGCGCCGACACCGCGGCGACCGCGATCCCGACCCACCCGACCGACCGGGTCACGAGGTACAGCACCACCAGGAACACCAGCGACAGCACCAGGGTCGGACCGAGGTCCCGGACCAGGAACAGCCCGCCGAACAGCACGACCAGCATCGCGAGCGCCGGCAGCAACAGGCGAGGGCGCGGGATCCGGAGCCGATCGTCCCACACCGCGTGGCGGTGCCACCGGACCGAGGTGGCGCGACGGCCGAGGTACCCCGCCAGGAACAGCACGAACGCGACCTTCACCAGCTCGAGCGGCTGGATCGGCCCGAGGTTGATCCGCGCGTCCGAGCCCTCCGGGCCCGAGCCGATCGACGCGAGCGCGGCGAACGTCCCGACGATCCCAGCGACGAACGCCGCCTGACCGCGATCGATCCACTCCCCGAGGTCGATCGGGGACCCGAGCAGGATCCCGGCCACCACCCCGCCGAGGGCGACGCCGTCGGCGTACCGCGCGCCGGGCCAGCCGAGGGCGTGGATCGGATCGCCGTACCCGAGCTGGACCACGAGCCCGAGCCCCGTCGCAGCCGCCACCGCCGGGATCAGCGGCGCAGCCCCGACCGACCGACCGCCGACCCGCCACGCCCCGACGGCCCGCCCGGCGACCATCGCGCCGATCCCGAGCGCCCACAGGGCGTACCCGAGCCACGCGTCGCGCACGACCTGATCCGGCGTCCGGACCGCGATCCCCCCGCGGAGCTCCACCCCGAGCGCGACCGCGGCGACGACCGCGACCAGCGCCAGCCCCTCGATCCACGGCGCCGTGCGGTTCATGCGCGGCGGTCGAGGATCGGGCACAGGGCCCCGTCCGACAGGGACAGGTGGATCGGGAACCCGGCCAGCTCGACCTCTCCGCCCGGCTGGAGCAGGCGCCCATTGACCTGGACCGGGTTCGCGCCGGCCAGCCGCCCGACGATCGCGCCGCCGTCGGTCGGCTCGACGAACAGCTGGCGCTTGTTGATCGTCGGGGTGGCGCCGTGGAGCGGAACGAACGACCCGGACGAGCCCGGGTGCGGCCGCCCGAGCACCGACCGCACGCCCTCGGCGAGGAACGCGCTGCCGCCCGGCCACACCAGCACCGCGACCGCCGAACCGGTCGGCTCGGCCACCCGGTGGGTCGTGCCGGAGATCGCCTCGTCCGCGTACCGGCCGGCCCGGACCGTCGCGTCGGGGGTCGCGGTCGGGGCCGGCGCGCCGGGCTGGAACCCGACCTGGACGATCGCGGTCCCCGACGCCTGCGGGGTGTCCTCCGCGACCAGGACGTCGAGCTGGAGCGGCCCGACGACGCCGGCGCCGATCGCGTCGAGGCGCTCCTGCATCAGCTCGCCGAGATCGACCCGCAGCCGGTCGAGCAGCGGGCGGAGGTTGTCGTAGTCGGCCTGCGACAGGAACAGCCGGTACCGGTTCCACACGAGCGGCCGCCCGCGGGCGTCGCGGTCGGAGCACTCCCCGATCAGCCCGAGGACCGCGGTCGCCACGAGGTGCGGGTCGACCCGCGGCGCCTTGCCACCCAGCGGCCACCACCGGCCGCCCGCCATCACCCGAAGGTCCACCCGGAACGCGTCCGGCTGCTCCCGCGTCACTCCGCGCATCAGGCCTCCGATGCCGTACCGGTGATACGGAGCACAGCGGAAAACCTTTGCGGGGTGACCAACCTTTACCGCGGGATCTCGCCCCCCACCTGGACCCCGACGCGGATCGTCCGCCCGCCGTCGCCGTCGTTGAGCTCGATGCTGTCGCCGGACCGCACCACGACCCACCGACCGGGGGTGTGATGGGGTCGGATCCGCGCCCCGTCGAGCCGACAGACCACCAGGCACTCGCCCTGATCGAGCGACTCGACCTCGAGCCCCCCGCCGACCCGCCGGAGGCGCGCCGCCCGTCGGCTGACGAACGCGTCGCCCCCGGACACCACGAGGTCGTTGCGCTCGCGCTGGTCCGGGCCGTGCCACGCGCCCCGCCCGAGCCGGACGAACCGCTGGCCCGCGGGGATCGCGACCGCCGCCCCGTCGCGATCGCCGCCGAACAGGGTGAGCCGGACCACGCTCGCGTCCGCCCGCCCGATCGCGACGACCTGGGTGGTGTCGCCGCTGTCGACGGTGTACCGCCGGAGCGGCAGGAGATCGCGCGACACGCCCACGACCCGGTTCGCGAGCTCGTCCTCGACCTCGCGATCGAACGCCGGCTCGTCGACGAACCCGCGGACCACCGCGACCCGCTCGGTCGGCACGGTGACCACGACCTCGACCTCGGGCGGAAGCGCCGTCTCCCCGCGCTTGCCGTACTCCCGCAGGGCAACCACCCGATCGACCACCAGCCGGACGAGGTTGTCGCGGGACAGCTCGCTACGGCCGCCGTCGAGCGCCCGCTTCAGCCCTTCGAACACCTGCACCCCCGACGCGCCGCAGGACGACACGACGGCCTAGGATACCAGCCCCGAGCGGTCGAGCGGCAGGATCCCGTACCACGATCGCCGGGACCGCGGGGGCCCCGACGCGGGACGTTCAGGGAGCGACCTCGACCATCGCGCAGGACACGTCCTTGAGCGCGGGCGCGGCGCCGTTGCACGCCTCGTACCGGTACAGGTGGACGACCTTCTTCCCGTGGTCCGGGAACGCCCGATCGAGCTTCCAGGCGAGCGTGCCGTCGGCGCCGGGCTCGACCGCGACGCCCTTGTCGACCGGCTCGTACACCGAGTAGGTGTCCATCGTGTAGGTGCAGCCCGGTGCCGGCTTCGACAGCGCCTCGCCGACGTACTTGAACGGGATCGTCTCGCCGACCTTCCAGTTCAGCTTGGTCTCGCCCGGCTTCGCCTTGGCGTCCGGGGCGGTCAGCGCGACGAAGCTCTGGTGGTCCGAGCACTTCTCGAACACGAGGTCCTTGTCGGACTTCACGAACCGCGACGACCCGACGAAGTTGTCGACCTCGCGGATCTGCCCGTCGGTCATCGTCTGGTACGTGTCGCGGGCGGTGATCCGGCACTCGTCGGCGTTGATCTTGACGTGGAACAGGCCGCGGAGCTGGTTGTTCGGGTTGTTGAACGCGACCTTCATCCGCGCGAGCTCGTCCGGCTTCAGCTTGCTCATCTTCGCGGTGAGCTCGGCCTGCGCCTTCTGTGCCTGATCGACCGGGACGCCCGTCACGTCGGCCAGCTCGGCCGGCGAGCACGAGCCCTTGTTCGCGATCAGGGTCTGGCACCACTGCTGGAGGTCAGGGTTGTCGGCCTGGCACAGGATCTCGCCCTTGCCCTTCTTGCAGGTGTAGTCGTACATCTCGACCAGCGCCCGCGTATTGTACTTCACCTTCAGCGCGGCGCCGTCCTTGTAGAACCGCGCGCGGGCCCAGGTGTCCTCCTTGTAGTCCTTGCCGTCCGGGGTGCGCTCCTGCCGGACGAACGTCTGCCCGGCAAGGGTATCGAACGACAGGGTGCACGCCTCCGGCTCCGGGGCGGGCGGCGGGGCCGGCTCGCCGCAGCCGATCAGTCCGAACCCGTACAGCGCAACCAACATGGACCCTCCCTCGCCGCGCCCTACTACCACGGCGGAGAGATCCCGACGACACCTCGCCTCGGCCGCGGCAAACCCGCCACCCAGGGTGGGGCCCCCCACGACGAGCCCAGGGGCCCAACGACGCACGGAGAGCCCGAGGGCTCTCCGTTCGAGGGACGCGCGACCGCCGATCCTCGGCGGCGACGGCGACGCCTACAGGAAGTCGAGGTCCACGATCACCCGCGGCGG
>JBEBJW010000849.1:0-3927 GCA_040079715.1 Myxococcota bacterium
ACCCTGGGCCATCCCCGGTGCCGTCCCCGGCGTCGTCCCCTGCCCCCGCGCGTCCGGCCGGTCCGGTCAACCGGTCGCCCAAGCCCCGGAGCGCCGGCCTCGACGACCTGTTCGGCGCGAACGAGGGGCGGGTCAAGATCGGCAAGCGGACGATCCCGACGCCGAAGGACGACTGACCGCGTTATTCACGTTCGCCCTGCGTCGGAGGACCCGCCGTGAAGCTGACGGTGCGCAACGCATTCGACTGCCCGCCCGAGAAGTTCTGGGAGATGTACTGGGACGAAGCGTTCGACGAGATGCTGCGACGCGAGACCGGCGTCCAGCGCGAGATCCTCGAGGAGCGCACCGAGGGTGAGGTCCTGGTCCGCCGGGTCCGGTTCACCCCCGATCGCGAGCTGCCGGCCGCCGCCGCCGCGGTGCTCGGCGCCAAGAAGCTCGTGTACGAGCAGGAGAACCGGTGGGACCGGTCGAACAACACGATGCACTGGCGCGTGATCCCGACGATCCTCCCCGGCAAGCTCGACGCGAAGGGCACGTTCCGGGTCGAGGCCACCCCCACCGGGTGCCAGCAGGTGGTGGAGGGCGACATCGTGGTCAACGTGCGGTTCGTCGGCGGACAGATCGAGAAGCACGTCGTCGGTGAGGTCGAGAAGTCGTACGAGAAGACCGCCGCGCTGATCCGCGACTGGCTCCGCGCCCACTGATGTTCGCCGTGTTCGCCGGGCTCGCCGCAGCCGCGCCCGCTCCGGCGGGTCCCGCCCGGGATCGTCCGGGCGAGGTGATGCCACCGCGCACCTGGGACTTCGTCCACCTCGACCTCCGGGTCCGGGTCGACCTCGACGCCCGGCGGGTGGACGGCGTCGCGACCCACACCGTCCGACGGCTCGGCGACGCCGGGGTGGTCCAGCTCCACCAGATCGGCCTCGCGATCGACGCGGTCGAGGTCGACGGCGCGCCGGCCGCGTGGCGCGTCGCCGGGGGCTGGCTCGAGGTCCCGGTCGCCGCGGATCCGGCGCCGACGGGGTCCGACGCCAGCGCGGTCGACCACACCGTGACCGTCCGGTACAACGCCGAGCCGCAGGCCGGGCTCCAGTTCCGCGGGGGTCCGGACGCCCCGGCGCGGGAGCGGCGCGAGGCGTGGAGCCAGGGCGAGCCGATGGAGAACCGCCACTGGTTCCCCGGGTGGGACTACCCGAACGACAAGTTCACCGTCGACGTGACCGTCGAGGCGCCGCCGGGCACGATCGGCCTCGCGAACGGCCTGACGGCGGGCCCGACCCCGCTCGCCGGCGGCTGGACCGCGTGGGCGTACCACCTCGACCGCCCGATCGCGAACTACCTCGTGGCGATCGCGGTCGGTGACTACACGACCGCGGTCGACGAGGCGGACGGGCCGGTCCGGTTCGAGTACGTCGGCGGGGCCTCCGTGACCGACGCCACCCTCCGCCGGACGTTCGCCCGGGCGACCGCCCAGCGCGCGTACTTCGAGGCCTTGCTCGGGGAGCCGTTCCCGTACCCGGTGTACCGCCAGCTCGCGGTCCAGGGGTTCCAGTACGGCGGGATGGAGAACGCCGGGTTCACCATCGTCAACGATCGGCGGCTCCTCGGCCCGGCCGAGTTCAGCGAGGAGCGGACCGACCAGATCGTCGCACACGAGCTCGCCCACCAGTGGTTCGGCGACCTGCTGACCTGCTACGGCTGGCGCGAGCTGTGGTTGAACGAGGGGTTCGCCGAGTACTACGCCGCCCGGTGGCAGGCCCACGACCAGGGGGAGCCCCGCGGGGCCGAGCTCGTCCAGCGGTGGCTCGAGCGGTCCCTCGCCACGCGCGACCAGCCGATGGCCCCGCGCGGGGCGACCAAGGTCGGGGACGCCGAGAACGCCGGGGTGTACGTCCGAGGCGCCGCGGTGCTGCACATGCTGCGGGTCCACCTCGGCGACGCGGGGTTCGATGCGGCGATCCGCCGGTACGTCCAGACCCACCGCGACGGGCTGGTCGAGTCGGACCAGCTCCGCCGCGCGCTCGAGGAGGTGTCGGGCGAGCACCTCGGGTGGCTGTTCGACCAGTGGGTCACCGGAGCGGGCCTGCCGAGCTGGTCGAGTCGCCACCGGTGGTCGGACGGGCGGCTCGAGGTCACGTTCGACCAGACCACCCCGTCGACGATCCCGCCGTTCTCGGCGCCGGTCGAGGTCGAGATCGGGCTCGCCGACGGCACCGCGCGGGTCGAGACCGCGTGGCTCGGGGCCGGCCGCACCGCGCTCGCCGTCCCGCTCGACGCGCCGCCCCGGTACGTGGCGGTGGATCCGCGCGGCGGCGTGCTCGCCGACTGGGATCGCCAGCAGACGGCGGCGGAGTGGACGGCGCAGGCCACCACCGCCGACGCCCCGTTCGCGCGGCTCGTCGGGATCGGGACCCTCGGGCGCGGGATCGGGGACGCTCCGTCGAACGCGGCGTTGATCGCGATCCTGAACGACGCCGCAGCCCCGCTCCCCTACCGCCGGGCGGCGGCCGAGGCGCTCGGCGCCGCCACCGACGCCGGGGTGGTCGAGGCGCTGATCGCGGCCACCGACCGCGACCCGGTGGACCTCGCCGTCGCCGCGACCTCGGCCCTCGGTCGGATCGAGCTCGACGACCTGAAGCCCGCCGCCGCCGCGGTCCGGAGGCTGGCCCGCTCGGATCGACCGGTCGAGGTCCGGACGGCCGCCATCGCCTCGCTGGCCCACCTCGACCCCGAGGCTGCCCGGGTGATCGCGCGCGGGTGGCTGGTCGCGCCGGATCCGAGCGCGTTCGAGGCGTACCACGCCGCCGCGGCCGAGGCGCTCGGCCAGGTGGGCGGGATCACCGACCGGCGGCTGCTCCGATCGCGGATCGACGAGCGCCGCTCGAGCTCGTGGACCGTCGCGGCCGCGGGGACCGCCGCGGTCCGCCTGGCGGTGGAGGCCGCCGACGGCGACGCGGTCGACGACGAGCGGGTGGCGCTGGCGCGCGCGATCGAGCCGTTGCTCGGGAGCCGGAACATCCGGGTCCGGCAGGCGGCGATCGGCTGGCTCGGCAAGGTCGGCGACGAGCGGTCCGAGCGCGCATTGACCGCGTTCGCGAGCCACAACCGGGTGGAGTGGAGCGACCTGTCCGAGGCGGCGCGCGACGCCGCCCAGCTCGTCCGGGTGAAGGTCGAGCCGGAGGCAGCGCCGACCGACGCCGATCTGGAGCGGGTCCGCGAGGAGCTCGCCGCGCTCGAACGTCGACTCGAGGAGCTCGAGACCTGGCATTGAGGTTCGGCGGCTGGTAACGTTCGGTCATGAAAAAGCTGACCGTGTGGATCGCCGTCGTCCTGGCCGCCTCGCTCGCGTGCAGCGGCACGGGCTCGTCCCTCGCCGACCAGGAGTGCACCCCCGCCGCGGACGCGAACGCGTGCGACACCTGCCTGATCACCGCGTGCGAAGACACCTGCCGCGCCTGCGTCGACGACGTCGAGTGCTACAAGTGCACCGACGGCGGCGACAGCTCGGCCTGCGAGGGGGATCCCGAGACCGCGGCGTTCCTCGCCTGCCTGCTCACCGCCCCGTGCCAGACCGAGTGCACCGCCGAGCCGCCGAAGAAGAAGCGCCTCAAGGGCGGCGGTGGCGGCGGCGGCGGCGGAAAGGGCGGCAAGGGCAAGCGCGGGAAGAACGCCGAGTAGGCGACCACCGCTCCCCGGCCGACCGCTCGGGCTGGGCGCGGCGGCGCGGTCAGGGCGCGAGGCCGACGTGGTGCATCAGGAACGCGTGCTGGCGCGCGAGCTGATGGATCCGGGCCTCGACCGCGACCGCCCCGTGGTGCCCGGAGTCCGTCTGCATCGACAGCAGGATCGGGCGGACCGCGCCGCGATCGCGGTCCCCCCACCGGATCCGCGCGTGGAACTTCCGGGCGTGGGCCGGGTCGGTCCGCG
>JBEBJW010000850.1:0-3920 GCA_040079715.1 Myxococcota bacterium
GCCGGACACCCGGCCGGAGCCGGCGCCGGCGCCCGGTGGCACCGAGGGCATCCGGTACGAAGGCGACGACACCTGGCAGGTCGCGCGGTCGAAGATCGACGGGTGGACGGCCGATCCCGGTCGCCTCGGCGCCACCGCGGTCAAGAAGGGTGCCGGGTACGAGCTGCAGGGCGTGAAGACCTCGTCCGACGCGGCCGCGCTCGGGGCCGAGACCGGAGACCTCGTCACCGAGGTCAACGGACGCTCGCTCGCGAACACCGCCGATCTGCTCCAGTTGTGGGCCGAGCTCGGCACCGCGGACGCGTTCGACGTGCGGCTGAAGCGGGGCGGGGCCACCCGGGTCCACCACTACCGGGTCGTGAAGTAGCGGCGCCACCGAACCGTCACTCAACCTTCGCCCTGCCTCCACCGGTCCGTCGACGGCGACCGGTAGGTTGTGGGCATGAACACCAACCCACTGGTCCCCCAGGAAGACGACGGCTCCGTCGCGTACGATCCGCCGGCGGTGTCCCTCGGGCTGCTGCTCACGACCCTCGCGACGACGCTCGCGATGCTGGTCGCCGGGCTGGTCCTCGCCTGACCCGTGACCGACGACGGTCCGCAGTGGCGATCGGCTCCCCGCGCGGGTAGACGTGAGGGACTCGGAGGGCCACATTCGGTTCCGGATCACACGGACGGCGATGTACGTCCCCCCGCGCCAGGAGCTGGCCAGCGACCTCGCGCCGCTGATCGGCCGCACCGCCGGGTGGATCACCGATCGCACCGGGGTCGCGGTCCGACACGTCGCGGACGAGTCGATGGCGTCGATGGCGGCCCGGGTCGGCCACGAGGTGCTCGGCGACGAGCGGCCGGACCTGATCCTGAACGCGTCGCTGACCCCGATCCAGCTGATCCCGGACAGCTCGGTGTTCGTCCAGCAGGCGCTCGGGTTCGAGGGGATCCCGTCGTACACGGTGCACGCCACCTGCTTGTCGTTCGCGGTCGGCCTCCAGAGCGCCGGGGCGCTGATCCAGGCCGGGGCGTACCGCCGGATCCTGCTGGTGAGCAGCGAGCAGGGCACGCCGTGGCGTGACCTCACCGAGCCCGAGTCGGCGGCGCTGATCGGCGACGGGGCTGCCGCGGCCCTGCTCGAGCCGGCGGTCGACGGCGACGACACCGGCCTGCTCGGGTTCGCGATGGGCACCTGGCCGGACGGCGCAGACTACGCCGAGTTCCGGGGCTGCGGCACCCGCCAGCGCCCGGAAGACCCGACCACCCGCCCCGAGCACTACAAGTTCCGGATGCGCGGGCCGCGGGTCTGGCGCCTCGCGCTGCGCCACGCCGACGCGATCCTCGACCGCGCGTTCGCAGAGGCCGGGATGTCCCGCGACGCGATCGACGTGATCGTGCCGCACCAGGCGTCGGGGCCGATGCTCGACCTGTTCCCGCAGTTCGGGTTCGACGACCGCAAGGTGGTCAAGATCATCGCCGACACCGGCAACTGCATCGCCGCGTCGCTCCCGATGGCGCTCCACACGGCGATCGCCACCGAGCGGCTCCGGCGCGGCCAGACCGCGCTGTTGTTCGGCACCGGGGCCGGCCTGTCGATGGCGGCGGCGATCGTCCGGTACTGAGTCGTCGGTCCGCGGTCGGTCCGCGAGTCGGTTCGGGCGCGTCCGGCCGGGCCGGACCGGTCCGCTGCGGGGTCGGGGCCGACCCCCTCCGGAGCCTCCTCGCGCCCCCTGCTCCGCAGGGGAGCCCTGCGGGGTCTCCTCCGGCGGCCCCTCCGTCTCGCTCCGCTCGACCGCCTCCGGCGCCCTCCGCGTCCCTCGCGCGGGTCGACCCGGTCGACGGCGTCCGCGGAGGAGCCGCGCGCTACTGCGGCCGCGGCTTCTTCCCGGTCTTCGCCTTCGCCGGCTTCGGCGCCGGTGCGGCCGCGGGCGCCTCCTCCGCCTCCTCGGGGTCGGCCTCGGGCTCGACCGCCGCCGGGGCGTCCTTGGTCGGCGCCACCGTCGCGTCCTGCGGTAGCACCGTGGTGGTGCCCCAGGTGTGCGCCGACGCCCAGTAGGCGAACAGGATGCCGAGCATCGTCACCACGCCGAACGCGTACGCCAGGCCGTGGGTGAGGACCGGGTTGCCGGCCGGACCGTCCGCGGGGGCGATCTCGGCGATCCGCGGGCCGGCCACCTCGGTCGCCGAGTCCCCGCCGAACCCGGTCTCGTCGAGGACCGACGTCACCATCAGGACGATCTGCGCGATGCTCGGGCCGGTCATCACCCGGGCGACCGCGAGGTCCACCCCGCCGTCGTTGATCCCGTTCTTCAGCTCGATCGCCAGGAGCGAATCGAGTCCGAGCTCGAGCAGCGGCGTGTCGTGGTCGATCGACCGGTCCTTCGGGAGCCGGAGGATCTTCGCGGCGATCCCGTGGACGTACGACCCGACGATCCCGTCCCACGCCTCACGCGGCTTGCCCGACAGCGCGTCGAGCAGCGGCGGCAGACCCGTGGCGGTGACCGGGGCCGCCGCCGTGGACGACGCGGACGCCGAGCGCCCCGGCCCCCCAGCGCCCGACCCGACCAGCCGCTCGAGCAGCGGCGGGCGAGCGCCCCGGTGGACCGTGGCGACGATCCGGTCCCAGTCCACGTTCAGCACCGCGACCTGCGGCGCGCCGTGGTCGAGCAGCCGCCCCATCGCGTCGAGGCCACCGGCCAGCGGGATCGGGTGCATCCCCTCGTCCGACTGGCGGGCGAGCAGCGCCGACGACCGCGCCGCCATCCCGACCTCGGACCACGCGCCCCAGTCGATCGCGACCGCGGGCTGGTTCCGACCGCGACGCCAGTGCGAGAACGCGTCCTGGAACGCGTTCGCAGCGGCGTAGTTCCCCTGCCCCGGCGCGCCGAGCAGCCCGGCGCCCGCGGCGAACGACACGAAGAACCGCAGCGGCAGATCGGCCGTCGCCTGGTGGAGGTTCCAGGTCCCGTGGACCTTCGGTCCGAACACCTTCCGGAACGCCTCGGCGTCGAGCCGCGGGAGGGCCGCGTCCGCCAGCACCCCGGCCGCGTGGACCACCCCGACCAGCGGGACCCCGCGGGTCCGGATCTCGCCGACGATCCGCTCCACGTCGCCCGCGTGCCCCACGTCTCCCCGCGCGACCACCACGTCGACGCCGCGCTCGCGGATCGCCGCCAGCGCCGCCTCGGTGTCCGCCGACGGGGCAGACCGCCCCATCAACACGAGGTGGGTCGCGCCGTGCTCGGACAGCCACCGGGCCGCCGCGAGCCCGAGCCCGCCGAGCCCGCCGGTGACCAGGATCGCGCCGCCGTCGAGCGCCGGAGCCGCGCTGGACGCCGCCGCGCGCCCGAGCCGGGCCACCTTCCGGATCCCGCCGCGGATCGCGACCTCCGGCTCCCGATCCGAGGCGGCGATCGCGTCGACCAGCGCATCGTCGGTCAGGTCACCGTCCGGCAGATCGATCGCCACGACCTTCAACCCGGGGCGCTCGGCGCGGACCACCCGCGCGAGGCCCCAGCAGGTCGCCGCGAGCGGCCGGCTCACCGGGCCGTCGACCGGCATCGCCCCGCGGGTGATCACCGTCAGCGGCACGTCGCGCTCGCCGAGCGCCTGGACCACCCGGAGCAGCGACACCGCCGGCAGCGTCGGGTCCGCCCCGATCCCGTCCGGGACCGCGGGGACGACCACGACCCCGGCGAGGTCGTCCGCGCCCGGCAGCTCGGTCGCCACCCGGGCCCCGCGACCGATCAGCGCCTTGCGGACCCGGTCCGCGTCCGGCCCGGACCCGATCACCACCCAGTCGCCGCCGACCGCGCCGACCGCCGCCGACCGCGGCTCCCAGTCGGTCGCGTACAGCCCGTGCGACGCGGCGGACGTCCGCCCCGGGAACTCCTCGAGGTCGAGCCAGACCCGCCGGCGCTGCCCCGGGT
>JBEBJW010000851.1:0-3914 GCA_040079715.1 Myxococcota bacterium
GGCGCTGGCGCGGACGGTGCTGCCGCCCGAGCTCGTGCCGCCGGTCGCCGGGGCGTCGGTGCTGCGGACCACCGAGGCGTGGGGCGTGCTGCTCGGCGGTCGCCGTCCGGTCGCGCCCGAGCCGTTCGTTCCTCCTTCCGACGACGCCCCCGCGCGGTCCACCCGGTACGCGGGTCCGGTCGGGGCGCTTGTCCGCGACGGCAACCTGTGGCTGGCGCTCCGTCGCGATCAGCCGTCGGCGTCGATCGGGTCGAACCACGACACCGACCTGCGGATCGTCGACGATCCGGCGATCGATCCGGCCCACGCGCGGCTGTTCCGCCAGGGCGGACGGATCTACGTCGAGGCCGCCGCGCCGCACAGCCGGGTCCAGGTCGACGGCGAGCAGCGCGATCGGTGGCGGCTGATCGGCGGGGAGCGGGTCACCCTCGGCGAGACCCGCCTGCAGTACCAGGTGTTCGAGGACGAGTCCCGGTTGCCGCCCCCGGTCAACGGCGTGGCGGTCAACGCCGGTCCGAAGGCAGACCCGCGGCCGTCCAAGCCCGACGCGGCCGCGCCCAGGGTGGAGGTCGCGCCCAAGGCGACGGAGGCGAAGCCCGAGTCGGCCAAGCAGGAGGCGAAGCCCGAGTCGGCGAAGTCCGAGGCGAGGTCCGAGCCCACGCCGCCGCGGGCGGAGCCGAGGTCCGAGCCGCCGCGGGAGCCCACGCCGAACCCACCGAACCGCGCCGAGACGCCGCGTCCGCCGTCGAACCGCGCGGTCTCGCCGTCGAGCGCGCCTGCGTCCGGTCCGTCGTCGCCGCCGCCTGTCTCGTCGTCGCCTGTCGATCCCGCCGCGTCCCCGGGCCCGTCGACGACGAGCTCGTTCCGGCCTGCGTCCGCGGGGGTGTCGCTCGACGACCACGTGGACGAGTGGTCCCCAGGGTGGGGCCCGGCCGAACACGAGCCTGCGCGGCTGTTGGAGCCGACCGCCGCCCTCCGGCTGGACGGCCTGCGCGATCTGACCGACGATGGAGACGACGAGCTCGGCAGCGGCGAGCTCACCGTGCCGCTGTCCGCGGTGGCCGAGGCCGAGTCGGCGAACGAGGAGGTCACGGTCCAGATCCCGGAGGGCACCTCGTCCGACGTGCCGGACGACCCGAACCCGGACGCCGAGACCGAGCCGGAGCCCGAGCCCACGCCGGCGGAGAGCGACGAGCGGACCGAGGGGGTCGACGAGCTCGGCGACGAGCCTCCGTCCGAGGAGGAGGTGATCCAGGCCGTGAACGGGCGGGTCGCGCATTCGGCGATGATCCGGATGGCGCACGGCGAGCCGGTCCACGAGCCGCAGAAGCTGATGACGGTGATGGACGACGGCTCGGTCGAGACGGGCCCGATCCCGGAGGACATGCTGCGCGAGGCCCTCGGGATGCCGCCGCTCGGTCCGCTCGACGAGGACGTCAACCCCGATCTGCCGACCGCTCCGGTCTGGTACCAGATCGACGACGGCGACAGCGACGACGAGGACGACGAGGACGGCCCGGTCGACGACACCACCGCGGTGATCTCGCGGTCCGACCCGGCGAACCCGGACCGGGTGCCGACGCTGATCGAGGCGTCGCCGCCGCTCCAGCCCCACCCGACCCAGCCGGTGTTCGGGTTCTCGGGCGACGTGCAGGACGACGACGTGAGCAAGCTCGTCGCCGAGCCGCCGAAGGTCGCGCGCGGGGTGGTCAGCAGCGGCCCGACCGTGGTCCCGGTCGAGCGCGAGGCGCTCCCCGGCCGCCTCCCGGGCGCCACCACGTCGGGGTCGATGCCGCCGCAGCGCGCGCCGTCGCTGCCGCCGGGGTCGATCGGGCGGATCCCGCGGACCGGAACCTCGCTCCCGCCGATCGGCGCTGGCGGCGGCGCTGGCGGCGAGGTCACCACCCCGCTCCAGGGGCGCGCCTCGCTCGAGTTCATGTCGGGCCCCGACCGCGGCAAGCGGATCACCGTGGGCGAGACCGTCACCGTCGGTCAGAGCCGGTCGTGCGAGATCAGCATCCCGAGCGACGTGCGGCTGTCGCCGGTCCACTGCAAGATCGCGCGGACCCGCGACGGGTTCGTCGTGACCGACGAGGGCTCGGCGAACGGGACCGTGGTGAACGGCGCGCGGATCACGCGGTTCGCGCTCCACGGCGGCGAGGTGATCGTGATCGGCCGCACGGTCCTGCGGTTCCGGGTGGAGGGGGCGTGACCACACCGGCCGAGTTCCGGGCGACGTTGTCGCAGTGGGCGTCCGGCGTGTCGGTGGTGACGGCGAACGAGGGCGGGCTGCTGTACGGGCTGACCGTGTCGAGCTTCGCGTCGGTGTCGCTCGACCCGCCGCTGATCTCGGTGTGCCTCGCGAGCGGCAACCGGCTGGTCGGGATGATCGAGCGGTCCCGGGCGTTCGCGGTCAGCATCCTGGCCCACGATCAGGCGGCGGCCTCCCAGTACTTCGCGCGGTCCGGCCGCGAGCCGACCCAGGACTTCACCGAGATCGAGGGGGAGTGGGCGGATCCGGCGTCGGTCCACCGCCAGCCCGTCGTCCGCGACGCGCTCGGCTGGATGGCGTGCGAGGTCCACGCGGCGATCCCCGCCGGCGACCACACGCTGGTGATCGGGCGGGTCGACACGACCGTGGTCAACCCGGGACGGCGGCCGCTGGTGTACTGGGATCGGGCGTACCGGGACCTCGGCTGACGATCGCGAGCCGCTGCCGGGTCACCCTCCCAGGGACCGGGTCGGTGTCCGATCCCGCGCTCGTCCACCCACGGCGTCCCGCCTTCGACTCACACCGACGGAAGGCCGGTGGATCAGGGGACCCGAATCGATCGGGGTCCCGCTCATCAGGACACGCTCAGAACGAGGACCAGCAGCACGTGCGCGCCGGTCTCGGCGCGCAGGTGGTCGCGGATCTGGTCGGGGTCGGCTGAGAACCGCCGCATCGGCAAGTTCGGACCCGCGACAAAAGCCACAGGAAGCCAGTGGCTGTGGTCGGCATCTGGTTGAACCGGACAACCCGGAACCTGCTCGTCCAGCTCACTCACGAACCGGCGGGTCGAGATGGATCGCCGACGCCGCCCGCGCAGCTCCCACAGCGTCGAACATTTGGTGGGCGTGAGTGGTCTGCCGGAACGGCATGGCGGTGAAGCTGAGTGCGGGACTCACCTTGTCCGGACGCCCCGGGTGTGGCATCCTCGAACCGTTGCAGTCTCCCACGCTCGACCGGCTTCGGCCCCTGGATCCGGCGCTCGCAGCCCTGCTCGTGGAGGTCGCGACCGAGGCGGCGCGAGGCCACGTCCGGCTTCCCGGGGTGACCGGGGTGGACGAGAGCAGGGTCGCCCGGCTGGTCCAGCGCTTGGCGGTGGAGCAGGGCCGGTGGGCGCCTCTCGTCCAGGTCCCGACGGCGCAGCTCGGGTCGCCGAACGACCTTGCCGATGCCCTCGCCGTGGCCCGAGGAGGGTGGCTCCACACCGACGCGGAGGTCGACCGAGCCACTGCAGACCGCGCGGCCGTACGCTTGATGCTGCCGGACCGAAAGGAGGCCCTCCGCGCGTCTCCTGCTGCGCTCGCGGCGATTCATCGGTGGGATCCCCACCATCCGATCGCCGCCGATCCGGCGCTCGGCCGCCTCCGGGACGCGGTGCTCGCCCACGCCGCCCGCGACGACGTGATGCTGGTGACGGGGCCGCCGGGCGCCGGGCGGCGGGCGCTGGTGCTGTGGGCCCACTCCCTCGTCGGGGACGGGCCGATCACCGTCATCGGGCGCGACGGCACTCGGGCGGGGTCCGACAACGCCTGGCTCCTGGTCGAGGACCTCGACGTGGTCGAGCGAACGCGGTTGGGACCACTGCTGGCGCGACTGATCCCACCGGCCGCGGGGCCCCCCGTCGCCGCCTCCGTCCGTCGCCCCG
>JBEBJW010000852.1:0-3906 GCA_040079715.1 Myxococcota bacterium
GGCCGCGCGGCTCCGGTCGCACGGCGGGCAGTGGGCGCTGCCGGGGGGGCGGGTCGACCCGGGCGAGTCCCCGCTCGACGCCGCGCTGCGCGAGCTGCGGGAGGAGCTCGGGCTGTCCCTCGGCCCGGACGCCGTGCTCGGCGCGCTCGACGACTACCCGACCCGGTCCGGCTACGTGATCACCCCGTTCGTGGTGTGGGGCGGGGCCGATCCCGCGCTGCGCCCCGATCCGTCCGAGGTCCAGTCGGTCCACCGGATCGGGTTCCGGGAGCTGTGCCGCCCGGATTAGCCGCGGTTCGTGGCGATCCCCGAGTCCGACCGGCCGGTGCTCCAGCTCCCGATCGGCGGCGACCTGATCCACGCCCCGACCGCGGCGGTGATGCTCCAGTTCCGGCGGGTCGCGATCGAGGGGATCGACGA
This sequence comes from Myxococcota bacterium, assembly GCA_040079715.1. Classification (GTDB taxonomy): domain Bacteria; phylum Myxococcota_A; class UBA796; order UBA796; genus JACKER01. The sequence continues at coordinate 421 of JBEBJW010000852.1, forward strand.
GGAGGTCCAGGGGTACGAGCAGCCGGTGTTCGCCTGGCGGTGACCCTGCCGGGCGTCGTAGCGCCGCAGGTCCGCCCGGGGCGTGGTAAAGCGACGCCGTGGCGTTCGAACCCGGTGTCACCCCTCCCGCGTCCGACGGGCGGCTGTACCTGCTGGCCGGCCAGGCCCTGTGCGTGGCCGCCGACGGGGCGCTGCCGATCGGGGAGGCCGGCCCCGACGCGGTGTACCTCGGGCTGCACGACGGCGTCCCGTGCTTCGCCCGGGAGGTCGAGGCCGCCCCGGAGGGGACCTCCGCCGTCCCCCTCCGCAAGCTGTTCGGCGCCGTGTCCGACGAGACGTTCGCGATCGCCGGCCGAGCGCTCGGGCTGACCGCGTGGGACCGCGACCACCGGTTCTGCGGACGCTGCGGCGCCCCGACGGGCCGGTCGGCGGTCGAGCGGCTCCGGACCTGCACCGCGTGCGGCCACGGGGCGTACCCGCGCCTGTCGCCGGCGGTGATCGTGCTGGTCGAGCGCGACGGGCACGCGCTGCTCGCCCGCAACCCGCGGTTCCCGGTACCGTTCTTCTCGACCCTCGCCGGGTTCGTCGAGGTGGGCGAGACGCTCGAGCACGCCGTGTCGCGCGAGATCCGCGAGGAGGCCGGGATCGAGATCGCGGACATCCGGTACTTCGGCAGCCAGCCGTGGCCGTTCTCGGGCTCGCTGATGATCGGGTTCACCGCCCGCCACCACGCCGGAGACCTCGTCCCGGACCCGACCGAGCTCGCGGAGGCCGGCTGGTACCCGCCGCACGCCCTGCCGCCCGTCCCGCCGAAGCTGAGCATCGCCCGCGCCCTGATCGACGACTTCGTCCACCGGCACGCCGGCGGGGCCGGATAGATCCGGGACGCGAATGGACCGCCGCACGAATGGACCGCCGAACGATGGATCGCCGACCGCTGCCGATCGACGCCCGCGCGCTCATCGCCGCGCTCACCGCCCGCGAGGACGGCCTCGTCGGGACGTACCTCGATCTGCAGGCCGGGACGCTGCTCCGGCTGGTCGATCCCGCGGTCACCGGCCGGACCAACGACGCGATCGAGGCGCTGCTCGACCGCGACCCCGACCGGTACGCGAAGGTCCCGCTGTACGCGCGCGAGTACCGGCTGATGACCGAGTTCGTCGACACGGTCGACGACGACGATCTGGCCCGGCTGCTCGACGTGGCCCTCGCCGGACGCGGCGCGTTCCGCCGGTTCGACGCGGTGCTCGCCTCCCGCCCCGGCGAATCCGCCCGGTGGGACCGGTACCGCGACGACGCGCTCGGGCGCTGGGCCGTCGCCTGGCTCCGGTCGCTCGGGGTCGAGCCGGTGTGGGACCGCCCGATCCCGGCGGAGGAGCCGCCGTCCGCGCCGTGGCTGGTCCAGGTCGCGCTCCGGGGCGAGGCCCGGGACACCCCGACCGAGCTCGTCCGGGTCCTCCGCACCGCGAGCGAGGCCGAGGCCACCACCACGTTCCTCCGCCTCGCCCGCGAGCTGTGCGAGGTGTCGCGCGAGCCGTTCCGGTCGGCCGCGTTCCGCGGGGCCCAGCGGATCGCCCGGAGCGGGGTCGAGCTCCGACGCGACGGGCCGACGGTCACGATCGTGGTCCGGCGCTGACCCGGGCGCGTGACTCCGAACGGAGTGTCTGCTGGCCGATCTCGTCCGGGGAAGGCGCCGGATGCCGGTCCGCGTGGGGCGTAATACGGTGCGGTTCTCGCCGAGGTGCCCATGTCCTCCCCGTTCTCGCTCGCGTCGTACGACATCACCGTCCGAAACATCGTCCGGAACGCCCCGCCCGCCCTGCTGTACGAGCACGGCCTGCGGCACGAGCCCGGGACCGCGATCGTCGACTCCGGCGCGCTGGTCGCGATGTCGGGCGAGAAGACCGGCCGCAGCCCGGCCGACAAGCGGATCGTCGAGGAGCCGGGCTCCCAGAACGACGTGTGGTGGGGCAACGTCAACATCCGGATGGAGGAGCGGTCGTTCCTCACCAACCGCGAGCGGGCGGTCGACTACCTGAACACCTGCGAGCGCCTGTACGTGATCGACGGGTTCGCCGGCTGGGATCCGAAGTACCGGATCAAGATCCGCGTCGTGTCGACCCGGGCGTACCACGCGCTGTTCATGCACAACATGCTGATCCGGCCGACCGCGGAGGAGCTCGCGTCGTTCGGCGAGCCGGACTACACGATCATCAACGCCGGCGAGTTCCCCGCGAACCGATACACCACCGGCATGACCAGCAAGACCAGCGTGGCCCTGCACTTCGGGCGGCGCGAGATGGTGATCCTCGGCACGCAGTACGCCGGCGAGATGAAGAAGGGCGTGTTCACGATCATGCACTACCTGATGCCGAAGCAGAACGTGCTGTCGATGCACTGCTCGGCGAACCAGGGCCCCGACGGCGACGTGTCGATCTTCTTCGGGCTGTCCGGCACCGGCAAGACCACCCTGTCCGCCGACCCGAGCCGCGAGCTGATCGGCGACGACGAGCACTGCTGGTCGAACGACGGCGTGTTCAACATCGAGGGCGGCTGCTACGCGAAGGCGATCAACCTGTCGCCGAAGGACGAGCCGGAGATTTATCAGGCGATCCGGTTCGGGTCGGTGCTCGAGAACGTCGAGTACGACGAGACGAGCCGGAAGGTCGACTACAGCTCGTCGAAGCTGACCGAGAACACGCGCTGCAGCTACCCGATCGAGTACATCTCGAACGCGAAGATCCCGTGCGTCGGCCCGCACCCGAAGAACGTGATCTTCCTGACGGCGGACGCGTTCGGCGTGCTGCCGCCGGTGGCGAAGCTGACCTCGGCCCAGGCGATGTACCACTTCATCAGCGGGTACACCGCGAAGGTCGCGGGCACCGAGATGGGGGTCAAGGAGCCGTCCGCCACGTTCAGCGCCTGCTTCGGGGCGCCGTTCCTGGTGTGGCACCCGGCGCGGTACGCCGAGATGCTGGCCGAGAAGCTCGAGCAGCACGGCGCGCAGACCTGGCTCGTCAACACCGGCTGGACCGGCGGGCCGTTCGGCGTCGGCAAGCGGATGAGCATCGCCCACACCCGCGCGATCCTCGCCGGGATCCACTCGGGCGCGCTGGCGAAGGCCGCGTGCGTCGAGGATCCGCTGTTCGGGTTCCAGGTCCCCACCACCTGCCCGGGCGTGCCGGATCAGGTCCTCCGTCCGCGCGACACCTGGTCCGACGGCGCGGCGTACGACGCGGCCTCGAAGAAGCTCGCGGCGTTGTTCCAGAAGAACTTCCACCAGTACGAGTCGGGCGCGTCGCACGCGGTGAAGGGCGCCGGCCCACGCCTGTGACCGACCCGCGCGTCGTCCGGCTCCACGCCGAGGTCGACCGGCTGGCGGCGGAGCTCGCCGCCCGCCACGGTCCACGCCTCCGGTGCGGGCGCGGGTGCGCGGCGTGCTGCGTCGACGGGATCACCGTGTTCGAGGTCGAGGCGGACCGGATC
>JBEBJW010000853.1:0-3901 GCA_040079715.1 Myxococcota bacterium
GGAGGGCGGGGGACGCGCTACCTTAGCACGCCACCCCGGCCAGCGCCGTCGACGGACCCCGACCGCCTCGCACCGGATGCCCTCCCGGCGCAGATCAGACCCGCGGTCCGACCGTCCGCGAGCGCGCCACCGCGGTCACCAGCCCGAGCACGATCAGCGCCCCGAGCAGCGACCCCACGAAGCCGGCGCCGTGCAGCCCGCCGTCGTACGGGTACCCGGTGAGCATCGAGCCGATGAACCCGCCGAGCAGCGAGCCCACGACCCCCAGCACCGTGGTCATCACGAGGCCCATCGGCTGCCGACCGGGCATCAGCGCCCGCGCGAGCAGCCCGACCACCAACCCGAACACGATCCAAACGATGATCGCCACGCGACCTCCTCGGTGGTCTCATAGATCGAACGGTCGACCGGCCCAACGAAACCCAGCGCCCGGTGCGCGGGAGGCGGCCTCGTCACTGGGTTCTGCGCCGGCGTGGAACCGGAACCGACCGTTACGATTGCATGGCCGACGCTACCGTGTCGCGTCGACCACCACGTCGAACAGGCCGAACATCGCCGCGACGGTGACCGCCCCGGTCGCGTTCAGCGGCAGGGCGAAGCACGCCAGCGCGATCGCCGCGCCGTGGGTCCACCGGCTCGCGAGGTGCGTCAGCGCCTGGACCCCGAGGTATGCCATCCCCGACACGAACACGACGCCGAGGGCGGTGCTCCACGCGCTCGGCGCCAGCGGATCGTCCGTCATGAACACGATCGCCGGCGACACTGCAGACCACGCGAGGATCTGGCCGACCGACCGGACGCCCGCGTGGGCTTCGGCGGTGGTGATCTCGCCGTGGTCGAGGCGTCGGAGCAGCGATCGGCCCCAGTACACCGACAGCGCGATCTGCCACAGCGCCAACGGATAGCACAAGGGGATCGCGAACGCGCCGTACCCCGCGAAGTACAGCAGCGCGAAGCCGATGGCCCACACGCCGACGGGGTACAGGTACAGGTTGAGCACCATGTCGGGCAGCGCGCGGTGATCGGTCGCCATCGCGGTCGAGCATATCCCGGTTCGGCCGGTCGACCCCTGCGGACGACGTCGAGGGGCGACGGGTCCGGCGCGGGCCACCGGAGGGGACGCGTGGATCGAGCTGGAACGAACATCGACGCGCTGCTCGCGGGGCTGTCGAAAGCCGGGTTCGACCAGGTCGGGATCGCGGACGGGGCGCCGCACGACCGTGTCCTGCCGGGCTGCCGGTCGGTGGTGGTGGTCGGCCACGGTGGGCCCGCGCTGTTCGCCGCGTTCGTCGACGAGGCCGACCGGTGGCTCGATCGAGACCACCCGCTCGACGCGTTCGTCCGGGCCCGAATCCGCGCGATCACTCCACTCGGGCTCGGCGGGCGGTGGGTGTGGTGCGCGGCCGACGAGGCGCTCCCGGTCGACTTCCGCGGCCTGGCGCTCGCCGCCGGCCTCGGCTACCCGTCGCGCCTCGGCCTCGTCCTGTCGCCGGAGGTGGGCCCGTGGCTCGCCCTGCGCGCGGTGTGGTTCACCGACGCGGCGATCTCGCCGACCGGCCCGAGGGTCGGGTCCGCTCCGTGCGACGCCTGCCCGGGCCCCTGCGCGACGGCCTGCCCGGGGACCGCGTTCCGACCGGCGTTCACCCTCGGGGCGTGTATGGAGCATCGGGCCGCCGGCGGCTGCCTCACCGGGTGCGACGCACGCGCGGCCTGCCCGATCGGGGCGTCCCACCGCTACCCCGCGGACCAGATCCGGTACCACACCGATCCGGTCGCGACCCGACGGGAGTGGGCGGCGACCGGCGGTGCATCCGGACGCCGACGCTGACGGGAGGACCGCGGCCGGGACCGAGCCCGGACGGTCCGGTCACTCGCACCGGGCGAGGTACCCCTGCTCGTCGGCGGTCAGCGACGGGAGGGCGCCGAGGTGGGCCACCGCGCGATCGCAGTCCTCCCCGAGCAGCGCCAGGTGGGCGGCGGTCCGGTGCAGGGCCGTGGCGCGGGCGTCGTCCGGGTTCGTCGCGAGGGCTGCCTCGGCCGCGTCGAGCGCGTCGCCGAGCCGACCGGCCGCCACCAACACCGACGACTTCACCGTCAGCAGCTCGCCGCGGACCGCCGCGTCGCCCCCGACCACCGCGAGCCCGCGATCGACCGTCGCGAGGATCGTGTCGGGTGCAGTGTGCGCGGCGTCGAGCGCCCGTGCGCGGTTCAGCAGGCCCGGCGCGGTCACCGGCTCGCACTCGACCGCTTCGGACGCGGTCACGAGCTGCTCGGTGCCGGAGGTGCAGGTCACCGCGACCTTGCCGCGTTCGACCTCGACCCGGGTTCCGAGCGCGTCGCGCTCGACCGAGAACTTCGTCCCGACCACCCGCACCGCCACCTCGGGGGTGTTCACCGCGAGGCGGACCCCGCGGTTCGGCTCCACGTCGAGCGCGATCCGACCGAACTCCCAGTCGATCGCCACGTCGTCGCCGGACGCGCTGACGTGCCCGCGCCCGTCGTGGCGGACGACCACGTGGTCGCCGATCCGCTGATCGGTGCCGGTCCCGGCCAGGAACCGGTCCACCGGGGCCGGCTCGCGGTCCGCCACTGCGATCACCACCAACCCGGCGGCGGCCACCAGCGCGAACGCGGTCAACGGCGCGGTCCACGACCGATCCGGCGCCGGCGCTGGCTGGCGGAGGCGGGCGCGGACCCGGGCCGCGGCGTCCGGACCGGGCACCGGCAGGCCGGTCAGCTCGTGGGCCGGCACCAGTTGCCGATCGAGGCGCCCGCGCACTCGCGCGACCGACAGGGACGTCGGCGCGGTGTGGTCGCGGGACCGTCGGGTCCACTCGGCGTAGTTCATGACGGGCCTCCCGCCGATTGCAGCTCGGGAATTTCGAAGTCGACCAGGTTCGGTACGTGCTCGCGGAGGGCGAGGCGCGCCCGTCGGAGCCGGCTCTTGATCGTGCCCTTCGGGACGCCGAGCATCTCGGCGACCTCCGAATCGGCGCGCTCCTCGAGATCGCACAGCACCAGCACCTCGCGGTGGTGGAGCGGCAACGCCTCGAGCGCGACCCACAGCTGGGCCGCGATGTCGCTCTGCTCGGCCCGCCGCGCGGGATCCGGGCGGGTGTCCGGGTTGTCCGGCACGGTGCCCGGCAGCCACCGTCGCAGCCAGGCCCGCCGCCGGTGCGCCGACACCACCCGGCGGGTGATGCCGTACAGCCACGACGGGAACGCTTCGGGCTTCTCGAGCTCGCCGATCCGGCGGAACACCACGATGAACACGTCGTGGGCAGCGTCTTCGGCGTCGATCCGCGGCCCGCCGAGCCGCGCCGTCCACCCGAGGACCACCGGCAGCCACTCGTCGCACAGGCGATCGAGGGCGCGCGGGGCGTCGCTCTGCGCGAGCTTGACCAGGGTGATGTACGAGTCGGCAGCCATCTCTCACCAGGTGCCCGGATCGCGCGGAAAGGATCCGGGGGACGGTTACGGGAGGTCCGCGGAGGGGTGATGTCGGAGGTCCCCGTGGTGGTGCTCGGCGCCACCGGAATGGTCGGCCAGCGGATGCTGTCGCTGCTGCGCGGGCACCCGTGGCTCCGGGTCGCCGGGCTCGCCGCGTCCGAGCGGTCCGCCGGGAGATCGTATCGCGACGCGTGCGCCTGGCGGCTCCCGGGCGAGCCGTGGGCGGGGTACGGCGACCTCCCGGTGCTCCCGTGCGACCCTGCCACCCTCGCAGCCCACGTCGGGCGGGCCGGGGTGGCGCTGTCGGCGCTCGATTCGGGGCCGGCGGGGGACCTCGAGCGCCCGTTCGCCCACGCCGGGTGGACGGTGGTGTCGAACGCCGGGACCCACCGGATGGACCCGGACGTGCCGCTGCTGGTCGCCGAGATCAACCCGGACCACGTGGCTCTGC
>JBEBJW010000854.1:0-3899 GCA_040079715.1 Myxococcota bacterium
CTCGACCCGACGTCCTCGGTGCACGATTTCCCGCTCGACCGCTCGGGGCTGGGTTCGCTGTTCGTCGCGGTCGCGGTCGAGGCCGACGGCGCCGACGCCCGGGTCCGGCTCGCGTCGGCGGTCGCGCGCGACTGGCTCGTCACCACCGAGGTCGACGAGGTCCGGATCGACGACGCCGGGACGGTCCGCGGGCGACGGCTCACCCGGTACCTCGACCTCGAGCTCGACGCGCGGCCGGTGCCGGTGTCGGACGCGGCGGCCGCCGAGGTCCTCGCCCGGGTCGCCGCCGATCGCCTCGACGAGGCCCTGCCGACGTCGCAGGGGTTCCAGGTCGTCCGGGCCCGGCTCGCCGCGGCCGGGTTCGAGGTCCCGTGGGCCGAGCTGGTGGCCGGGCTGTGCCACCGGCGCCGGTCCCTCGCCGAGCTGCGGGAGGCCGACTGGATCGGGGCCGCGCGCGACCACCTCGGGCACCGCCGGTGGGTCGAGCTCGACGCGATCGCCCCCGAGCGGCTGAGCCTCCCGTCCGGCCGGACCGCGGCGATCGACTGGTCCGCCGACGGGCCGGTGGTCGCGGTGCGGATCCAGGACCTGTTCGGGCTGCGCGAGACCCCGACGGTCGGTCGCGGGCGGACCCGGGTCCGGCTCCACCTGCTCGCCCCGAACGGGCGGCCGCAGCAGATCACCGACGATCTCGCGGGGTTCTGGGCCCGGACCTGGCCCGAGGTCCGCAAGGAGCTCCGCGGTCGGTACCCGAAGCACGCCTGGCCCGAGGATCCGCTCACCGCCCCGCCGCGGCGGGGTCCGGGGCGTTGAACGACCGATCTTCAGGCCGGAGCCGTGACGCACGACCGGTTCCGCCCGCGCGACTTCGCCTGGTACAGCGCGGTGTCGGCGTCGGACAGCACCGCCTCGACCGACCGGCCGGTCGCCCGGGCCACCCCGACGCTCGCGGTGACCTGGACGTCGACCCCGCCGACCGGCACCCGGGTGGTCGACACCGCGATCCGGATCGCCTCCGCCGCCGCCATGCCGCGCGCGGCGTCGCCGGTCGGCACCGCGATCACGAACTCCTCTCCGCCGTACCGCCCCGCGAACGCGCCGTCCGGCAAGCTCGCGGCGATCGCGGCGGCGAAGCCCCGCAGCACCTCGTCCCCGGCCAGGTGACCGAACCGGTCGTTGACGCGCTTGAAGTGGTCGACGTCGACCAGCAGCACCGTCCAGTCGCCGGGCTCGGTCAGCGCCCGCCCGAGCCGCCCGACGAACGACCGCCGGTTCGACAGCCCGGTCAGCCCGTCGGTGTGCGCGAGCCGCTCGAGCTCGAGGTTCGCCCGCGCGAGGGCCTCGGTGCGCTCGGACAGCGTCTGCTCGTACGCGAGGACCCGCATCCCGACCGCGAGGCGGCTCCGGAGCTCGGGCGGGTCGACCGGCTTGGTGACGTAGTCGTCGGCGCCGGCGTCGAGGCCGGCGATCACGTCCCCGCGGTCGCCGCGGCTCGTCACCAGCACGGTCCAGGTGTACGGACCGCCGCGGGCCTTGATCCGCCGGCAGACCTCGATCCCGTCGAGGCCCGGCATCATCCAGTCGATCAGCGCGAGCCGCGGCGCGTCCGGGGCGGCCATCGCGGCGAGGGCGGCGATCCCGTCATCGGCGCACACCACCTCGTACCCGATGTCGATCAGCAGGTCCTCGAGCACCATCCGGCTGATCGGATCGTCGTCGGCCAGCAGGACGCGCGGGCGGGTCACGACAGGTTCGCCCAGTCGATCGCCCCGGCGGCGGAGCGCACCTCGTCGAACGCCGACCGGAGCGCGTCGAGGTCCGGCCGGAGCCCCACCAGGGTCCCGCTGCGGACCGAGGCCTCGATCTTCGCGGCGGTGAGCCTGAACCGCTCGGCGCCGAGGTTGCTGGCCGCGCCCTTCAAGGTGTGCGCCTCGCGCTCGGCCGTGCCGGCGTCGCACTGGGTCACCGACGCCTCGAGCGCGGCGATCCGGTTCGGCGCATCGGCGAGGAACGCGTCGACCACCCGCCGGAGCAGCTTCACCTTCCCGCCGGTCACGGTCAGCGCGCGGGCGAGGTCGATCGCCTCGCCCCCGGCCGGCATCGGCGCCGGGGGCCCCTCGGCAGGCGCGCCGGTGGTGGGCGCGTCGCCGCAGTACCGCGCGATCACCCGCCCCAGCGCCGCGAGCGACACCGGCTTCGACAGGTAGTCGTCCATCCCGCCGGCCACGCACCGCTCGCGCTCCCCCGCCATCGCGTTCGCGGTCAACGCGACGATCGAGGTGTGCTGGTCGGAGGTCCGCTCGCGGGCCCGGATCGCCCGGGTCGCCTCCCACCCGTCCATCACCGGCATCTGACAGTCCATCAGGATCACGTCGTACGCGGTGTCGGCGGACTTCGCGACCGCCTCGGCCCCGTGCACCGCCACGTCGACCGTGCACCCGAGCTCGGCGAGCAGATCGACCGCCACCAGCCGGTTGACCTCGTTGTCTTCGACCAGCAGCACCCGCCGGCCCTTCAGCGGGGCGAGCACCCCGTTCGGACGCCATCCCGGGCTCGTCCGCTGCTCGTCGAGGGTGTACCGCGTGATCAGGGGCTGCCGGCCTGCGGCGAGGTCCGCCGCGAGCACCGCCGCGACCAGCTCCAGCAGCTGCGCCTCGCGCGCGGGCTTCATCAGGTACCCGAGGAACCCGATCGACTCCATCTCGCGGGCGTCTCCGCGCTGCCCGAGCGAGGTCAGCATCACCAGGCGGACCGCCCGGATCGCGGGGTCGGCCTTGATCGCCTTCGCGAGCATCACCCCGTCCATCTCCGGCATCGCGTGGTCGAGGATCGCCAGATCGAACGGCTGGCCGTCGACGTACGCCTGGCGCATCACCCGCAGCGCGTCGCGGCCGGACTGGACCGCCCGGCACCGCATCCCCCACACCTCGAGCTGCTCGACCACCACCTGGCAGTTCACCGGGTTGTCGTCGACGACCAGCACGGCCTTGCCGTGCAGATCGCTCGACTTGTGGATCGGGGCCGGCTCGGACCGGTCGATCGGCAGGGTGACCTCGAGCCAGAACGTCGACCCGCTCCCGACCCCGCTCTCGGCCCCGATCGCGCCGCCCATCAGCTCCGCGAGCCGCCGGCAGATCGTGAGCCCGAGACCGGTGCCGCCGTGCTTGCGGGTCGTCGACCCGTCGGCCTGGACGAACCGCTCGAACACCGCCTCCAGCCGGTCGGGCGGGATCCCGATCCCGGTGTCGGTGACGCGGATCTGGAGCTTCGCGGCGTCGCCGGGCTGGGCCAGCGACCGGACCTCGACCAGGACGTGGCCGCGCTCGGTGAACTTGATCGCGTTGCCGACGAGGTTGGTGACGATCTGGCGGATCCGACCCGGGTCGCCGACCACCCGCGCCGGCGCGCTCGGGTCGTACCGGACGATGAACTCGAGGCCCTTCTCTGCGGATCGGGGCGACAGCAGGTCCGCGATGTCCTCGAGGGTCAGCCGCAGGTTGAACGGCACCGGGTCGATCGACAGCTTGCCCGCCTCGATCTTCGAGAAGTCGAGGATGTCGTTCAGCACGCCCAGCAGCGCCTCGCCGGACCGGAGGATCGTGAGCGCGTAGTCGCGCTGGCGGGTCGACAGGGTGGTCCGCAGCAGGAGCTCGGTCATCCCGAGGATCCCGTTCATCGGGGTCCGGATCTCGTGGCTCATGTTCGCGACGAAGTCGCTCTTGACCCGGGAGGCCTGGAGCGCGTCGTCGCGGGACCGCTCGAGCGCCTGCTCGACCCCCTGGCGGGTCGCGATCTCCGCCGTCAGCAGGCGGACGTGATCGGCGAGCCGCCGGACGATCGTGACCCAGATCCCGGCGAGCAGTCCGATCCCGACCAGCCCGGCGGCGCCGGTGCCGAGG
>JBEBJW010000855.1:0-3898 GCA_040079715.1 Myxococcota bacterium
CGACCGGGACGATCCCGGTGTCGGCGGCGACCGGGGCCGGGATCGACCGGCTGCGGGACGCGATCGTGGCCGCGCTCGGGGTCGGTCCTCGGGGCGCCGCGACGATCGCGTCGGCCCGCCAGCGGGATCGGCTGCTGGCGGTGGCCGACCGCGCCGCCGAGGCGATTGACGCGCTGCCGGTCGCCGGGGTGGCGGTGGCCGCCGATCTGGTCGGCGAGGCCCTCGGCGAGATCGACCGGGCCACCGGCGCCGACACCCGAGAGGACGTGCTGGACGCAGTGTTCGCGCGGTTCTGCATCGGCAAGTGACGCCGGGCGGGCCGTGCTCGGCTATGGTTCCGTGGGAGCGTCCGGATGCGTTCGTTGTTCGTGATGGACCCGCTCGAGCGGATCAACGTCGCCGGCGACTCGACCTACGTGACGATGCGGGAGTGCACCGACCGCGGGTTCTCGGTGTCGATGTGCACCCCCGACGCGCTGTACGCGCGGGATGGTCGGGCCCGGGTCGTGTGTCGATCGGTGGTCACCACCCGCGAGGCGCCGCACTTCCAGGTCGGCCCCGCGCGGGACGTCGACACCGGCGAGTTCGACATCGTGTGGATGCGCAAGGACCCCCCGTTCGACATGTCGTACGTGTTCACCACCTACCTGCTCGACATGGTCCCCGCGCCCACGGTCGTCGTGAACGGCTCCCGCGGGTTGAAGCAGTTCAACGAGAAGATGTGGGTCGTGATGTCGTGGCCGCACCTCCAGCCGCCGACCCTCGTGTCGAACGACATCGGTCGGCTGTGCGACTTCGTGCGCGATCAGCCCGGCCGCTCGGTCCTCAAGCCGTGGGACGGCAACGGCGGGCGCGGGGTGGTGGTCACCGCCGGTGACGACCGGAACCTCAGGTCGCTGGCCGAGATCCTGACGTCCGAAGGCCGCCAGTACGCGATCGCCCAGGCGTACGTCCCGGAGGTCGAGCTCGGCGACAAGCGGATCATCCTGTTCGACGGCGAGCCGGTCGGCGCGATGCTCCGGGTCCCGCAGGCGAAGGACTTCCGGGCGAACATGCACGCCGGCGGCACCGTCCAGGCGTGCGAGCTCGACCCGCGCGACCGACAGATCTGCGACGAGATCGGGCCGTCGCTGCGCGAGCACGGGATGTTGTTCGTGGGGATCGACGTGATCGGGCCGTACCTGACCGAGATCAACGTCACCAGCCCGACCGGCCTGCAGGAGATCGGGCGGCTGAACGGGGTGAAGCTCGAGGCCGACCTCGTCGACCGGGCGGTGGCCCGCACGACGGGGCGGGAGCGGAGGGGAGCATGATCGCGGCGTCACTGGCGGTGTGGGTCACGGTCGCAGTGGCGGATCCGCCGCCGAACGATCCGGACCTCGCGAATCCGGACACCGACGAGCTGAACGAGGACCGGGTGCTCGGCAAGGAGCCGCCGCCGCTGTCCCGCGAGCCACGCTCCGCCGCGCTGACCACCGAGCTGCCCACGGTGAACGCCGACGAGTCGCTGCCGTATCCGAAGGAGACCTACCTCGGGGCCGAGATGCTGAAGCTCGACCCGATGTTCGTGTACGGGGTCCAGCACGGACTCGAGCTGATCTACCTCCGGAAGTACACCGACGCGCGGACCTACTTCGGCGAGCTCGAGACGACGTTCCCCGGCACCGCCACCCGGTCGGTCGCGGACACGCTCGTGTGGCAGGCGTTGATGCTGGAGAACTTCGACTACCGGTACGACAAGCAGTACTGGACCGCGAGCAAGCAGGCCCGCAAGGACCTCGACGCGGCGATCGCGGCCCCGGGCAACGAGTCGTGGGACCACCTCGCGTCGGCGGCGATCGTCGGGATCGAGAGCATCCACACGATGCGGCAGGGCAGCTACCTGTCTGCGTTGCAGCTCGCGTTCCAGGCGATGGAGCACATCGAGCGGTGCCGCCAGGCCGCGCCGACGTTCATCGATCTCAAGCTCGCGGACGGCCTGTACAACTACTGGCGGTCGGTCGTCACGATGAACAGCAAGGTCCTGCCCGACTTCGGCGACCACCGGGTCGAGGGGATCGAGCAGATGACCACCGTTCAGGACGGCGGGGTGTTCATGGGGCCGATGGCGTCGCTCGCCCTCGCGTTCTCGTGGATGGAGGAGGGCGACCTGAAGCGCGCCTCGTCCGCCTGCACCCGAAACCGAACGAAGTACCCCGACAACATCATCAACAACCTGACGTGCGGCACGATCTACACCTACGACCACCGGTACGACGACGCGCTGCGGGTGCTCGACCAGATCCTCGTGACCGACGCGTCGAACATGCGCGTGCACTACTGGAAGGGGTTCGCGCTGCTGAAGAAGGGCCAGCTCGCCGGCGCGAAGGCCGAGCTGACGATGTACCTCGCCTCGGCGTACCTCGAGCCGTACCAGAAGTCGTACGCCTACTTCCGGCTCGGCCAGGTCTACGCGCGCGAGCAGGACTTCCCGAAGGCGATCGAGAACTACCAGGCGGCGGTCAAGATCGACGGGAACAAGGCCGCGAAGGGCGCGATCGACAAGCTCGAGGAGAAGAAGAAGGAGGGCAAGGCCACCTTCTGACGCCGTCCCCCGGCCCCGCTTCCGGGCAGGGGGCTACGGCGCGTCGACCGGCGGGATCACGAGCTTCTGCCCGATCCGGAGGGGCTTGCCGGCCAGCGCGTTCGACTTCTCGATCTCGTGCGCGAGGGTCGAGTCGCCGTAGTAGGCGTAGGCGAGGTGCGACAGGGTGTCGCCCTTGCCGACCACGTGGGTCGCGCCCTGGCTCCGGGCCAGGACCTTGACCGCGCCCACGTCGACCGCAGTGACCCCGTCGACCGCGGCCACCGCCCGCTCCGCCGCCTTGCGCTGCCGGTGGGCCGAGACCTCGCCCGACAGCACCACCCGGTCGCCCTCGAGCCGGATCCCGACCGTCGACGACTCGGCGCCGAGCGCCTGATCGACCGCCGCCGCGACCCGGGTGCCGAGATCCGCGACCGGAGCCGCCTCGACCGGGGCCGGGGCCGGCGCGACCGGGACCGCGCCGACCGGGGCCGGCGCCGCGCCGACCGACGGCGGGACCGCGGACCCCGCCTCGGGCGAAGCCTCCGGGTCGCCGCCGCCGAGCACCAGCGACCCGACGATGAACACGATCCCGAGCGCCGACACGCTCGCCGTGGCCCACGCCCACTTCTTGACCTCGCGCTCGAGCTCGGAGATCCGGCACGCGGCCGCCGCGTGATCCGACCGGAGCCGCCGCGCCTCCTGCCGGAGCGCCTTGACCTCGCCCTGCTCGCGGGCCTTGAGCGCGTTCTGCTGCTCCTCGGTGACCGCGCGCTCGGCCCGCAGGTGGTCCTCGACCGCCCGCCGGAGCGACATCGGCACGTCGACGCCGCAGTTCGTCGCCTCGTCGAGCGCGGTCAGCGCCTCCGACCACCGCTGGCCGGCCACGAACACCCGGGCGAGCACCAGCCGGGCCTCGCCGTCGTCCGGGGCCATGCACAGCAGCATCTGGAGCCGCTCGCGGGCCAGGCGGAGGTGCCCCTCCTGCGCGTACCGCAGCGCCTCGTTGTACAGCGCGGCGCACGGGTCGAGCCCGGCCAGCTCGGCCGCCTCGCGCAGCGCCCGCGGGACGCCCCCGAGCGGGACCGCCTGATCCGAGTGGTTCGCCCGGCTCGACTGCTGGAAGTCGAAGTCGTCGCCCGGAGACAGCCGGTGCCGCTCGATCGACGCCCGATCCCCCGACGGGGGCTCGGCGTACGGATCCGGCTCGCGCGGGTGCAGGTGACCCGGATCGGGCACGCTGATCGGATCGACGACCATCATGGCTTCACCCACGGGAAGGAACGGGGCAGGCACGACCGCGACGGTGTGTCCTGGAGCCGGCGCGACCTGGGC
>JBEBJW010000856.1:0-3893 GCA_040079715.1 Myxococcota bacterium
ACACCTCGACCTCCGCCGGGGCCGGCAGCCCGATCCGCTCGACCGACGCGGCGACGATCGCTTCCGCGCGCCGGTGCGCCTCGTGGCGGGCGGTGGGATCGGCCGCGAGCAGGTCGCCCGGGTTCCGATCGAGCGCCACCGGGGTCGCCGAGGCCCACACGGTCGCCGGCCCGCACCAGGTGCCGGGCTCGTGGGCCTGGAGCCGGCGCTCGTCCGCGAGCTTCAGCGTCAGCTCGCCGGCGCGCCCGAGGTGCACCGCGAACCGCTCGTCCGCGCCGGCCCACCGGGCGAGCGCGTCGTACACGTGGGCCCGATCCGCGGCGTCGGCGGCGCGGGGGATCACCACCGCGACCCCGACCAGCACCCCGTCGGCGTGGGGGTTCCCGACCACCGGCAGCGGTACGATCGCCACGTGCGGGCGCTCCGACGGCACGCCGGGCGCCGGATGTCCGGTGAGCACTTCCTGCGCCGGCTGGGCGGCGTGGCGGAGCAGCGCGCCGCGGACCGCCGACGCGAGGTCCACCGCCCGGCCGATCGGCAGCCGCGGCCCCGCGGACCGGGCGAGCACCACCCAGTCGTCGCCGAACACCGACCCCGGCGGCTCCGGACGCCGGGACCCGGCCGGCGGCGCGTACCGTGAGAACACCGAGGGCAGCACCCGCGGCTCGACCCCGACGTGGTGCTCGAACGCGCGGTCGAGGCGCTCGAGCTGGCCGCCCTGGACCGTCCGCAGCACCCGCTCGCCGGTCGGGTCCGGGACCCAGGTCGGGGCCGGCGCGTCGTCCACCACGTCGCACGCGACCAGCGACGACGAGTGGCCGATCCGCGACACCCGCCGGGCCAGCCGCCGCAGCGCCGCCCGGTGGGCGTCCGGAGGGGACACCGGCCACACCACGTGCACCACCGGCTCGACCGGAGTGACCGACGGGAACGTGCGCGGCTGGCGGTTCCGCCGCTCCGGCAGGTGCCCGAGCGCGAACTTCTTGCCGTCGGAGGTCACCTTGCCGGGCGCGACCGCCGCAAGGCACCGGTCGCGGTGCTGGTCGTGGGCCTTGGCGAGGGCCTTCTCGGCCTTCGCGGTCGCCTTCGGACCGTCCGCCGCGGCGAGCGCGAGCGCCTCCTCGGCTTCGACCACCCGCGCCAGCGCGCCGTCGATCCCGGTCAGCACGGTGGTGTCGTTGACCGGCACGAACACCGGCACGACGTCGCGGGCGCTCGCGGCGCTGGCGGCGATCGACGGCGGGTCCTGGGCGGCGAGCCACGCGAGGGCCTCGCGCTCGTCGGCGTCGCCGTCGGTCTCGAAGAACGTCGCCGCGAGGGCGCTGTAGATCCGCGCCGGGTGCGGTGGCCACTCGGCCGCGCCGCGGTCGTTGAACGCGGTCGCGGTGCACCGGCCGGTCAGGTACTCGATCCGCAGGGCGAGCATCAGTTCGCTTCCGCGGCGTCGACGTCGGCCTCACCGGACTCGGCCAGCTTGCGCGCCTCGCGGATCAGCGCCGACAGCTTCGGCGACGGCACGAGCTTCACCGGCTCGCGGTCCCACCCGAACCCGACCGCCTTCGCCGCCGCGTGGGCCTCGGCGAACAGCGCGTTCGCGTCGGCGGTGGTGCAGCGGAACGAGGCGCTGTCGCCGTCGACCCCGAGCAGGTCGAGGGTCAGCGGCGTCCGGGGGATCAGCAGCGCCCGGGACCGCAGGTCGTACCCCCGCTCCCGCCCGTGGGCGATCGCGGCGATCCCGAGCGCGGCCAGCGCCGTCCGGGCGGCGAGCTCCGCGGTCCGACGGGCGTCGCCCGCCAGCGGGGACCCGGCCGGATCGCGCGGGAACTGGATCCGGCGCAGGGCGACCAGCGACAGCACCGTCGTCTGGACCGCCTCGCGCAGGGTGACGCCGCCGGCCTTCGTCTCGAGCGTCGGGGCGATGTTCCCGTGGTTGATCGTCGACGGGCGGCCCTTCTTGTCGGCGCCCTTCCGCTGGAAGTCGACCGGCTTGCCCTTGTCCTGCGCGGCCTCGGCCGGGTCGGCGGTCCAGTCGGTCGCGTCGCCCTTCCGGGCGTAGATCGCGATGCTGCTCGGGATGGCGAGGGGGTCGATCCGGCTGCCGACCTTGACCCCGGTCTCGATCCCGACGCCGACGATCTCGGACACCAGCGCCCGCTGGAACTTCGTGCCCATCCCGCCGCGGGGGCCGGTCGAGTCCCACACCCCGAACACGAGGGCGGTGGGGCACAGCCGGTACACCGCGCCGGCGTTCTTCGGGCTCGCGTCGGTGAACGACCGGCCGACGGCGTGGTGGCGGAACGGCATCCCGTCGAGCAGGCTGTCCCGCAGGATCGCGTCGGCGATCCGGTGCGGGGCCTCGAGGCTGGTGATGGTCCCGAGGTCGCCGAGCTCGTCCTGGTCGGAGAAGTCGACCGCCACGACCGGGAAGTCGAGCTGTCCGGCGCGCCACGCGGCGAGCAGCGCCTCCTCCATCCGGTTGGCCTGGGACGCGACGGAGTCGAGCAGGACGGTGTGCTCGGGCGGGCCGTCGCCGAGCTGGCGGCGCTCGAGCGCGTACTTCGTGTCGGCGGCGTCGCCGGTCGCGTACGTCGGGGGGAACACCTTGTCGCCGGGTCCGCCAGCGGGCTCGAGGGTCACCCGGGCGCGCAGGGCAGCGCCCCGGCCGGCCATCGCGTCGCGGAGCAGGGCGTAGGTCAACGGGTCGGGCATCGGGACCTCCAGGGGACGAACCCCACACCGAGATCCGACGAACCGTCGGTCCGGATCGGACGTCGGATCGCGCGAATCCGCCGGAAATCGCCTCCACGACCCGTCCAAGGTCCGCCCGCAGACCTGAAATCGCCTCTTCGACCTGTCCCAGGTCCGCCCGCAGCCCTGAAATCGCCTCTTCGACCTGTCCCAGGTCCGCCCGCAGCCCTGAAATCGCCTCTTCGACCTGTCCCAGGAGCGATCTCAGCCCTGAGATCGCACCTTCGACCCGTCCCAGGTCCGCCCGCACCCCTGCGATCGCACCTTCGACCGATCCGGCGGGCCTTCCTCCGGCCGGCCGCGAACGTTTCGCCTCAGAGCTCCACTCCTGTCCACCGTGACCCTGCGACAACCCCAGACGGACCGTTACAATCCCGCCGCACGCGCCAGAATGGCATCTCCGCAGGCGCGGAGCCCTGGTGCGTAGTCCCGGTGGCACCGGACGCCACCCGGGTGGTGCGGTACGAGATCGACGGAGCCAGGGCGAGGACGCTCGGGTCTCCGGGAGGTGAGATGGGAGAGGTCGTCGCACAGTCGGCTGCGGTCGTGGACATCGTCTCCGACGTGGAGATCACGTTGGTCCGGGCGAAGGCCCGGGGTGGACAGTGGTGGGCGATCGCCGAGCTGGAGCTGGTTCCGGCGGCGGCGCTGGTGCACCAGGCGAAGGCGCCGGTCGCTGCGGACGAGCTCGCGTACCGCCAGGCGTTGGCGGTGCAGTCGATGGCCGATCAGCACGCCGATGACCTGGTGGGGGCGATCCGGGACGAGCTGTTCAACCTGCTCGGCCGGCCGGGACCGAACGCCGAGCGGGTGATGACGCTCCTGTTCCCCGCCGGGGCCGTGGGGTACACCCGGGTCCCGTTGGCGACCCAGCCCGCCAAGATGGGCAAGCTGGCGACGCTGCTCGACACCGTCACCCACCCGGCGATCCCGGCGGGGTGGGGTCCGGCGCACGCGGTGAAGGTCCGCGACGCGGCGGGCAAGCTGCGGGTGGCGGTGGCGGCCGCGACCGAGGCCAAGGGTGTGTTCGACCAGTCGTCGGAGGTGTACACGGCGCTGGCGCGGTCGGCGCAGACCGCCCTCGCCCGGACCAAGCGGCTGTGGAAGGGCTACGGCCGGTCCGAGGCCGACATCCACCTGGTGAT
>JBEBJW010000857.1:0-3892 GCA_040079715.1 Myxococcota bacterium
GACCGGGACTGGCGGTTCCGTCAACTCCACCGTCTCCCGCCGACACGCCGACGCGAGCAACCCTGCGACCAACAGCCTCATGCGTCCCCCGAACCGTGGTGCACGGGGACGCCCGAATGGATCCCGGCTCGTTCGGCAAAACCACCGTCGACGCGGGGCTCGCCGCGATCCGCCCGGGTTCGCGCCGGGTGCGACGGCGACCGACCCCGCCGGACGCGGCACCAGCCGATGAACAGCAATTGTCCCGCGGCCCGGGCCCACTCCCACGGCAAATTTCCCTGACTCAGTCATCGGTTCGAGGCCGATCAGCTCCGCTGGAAATTTCCGTGTGAGCCTCCGGGCCCGGTCCGCTCAATTGTTGCACGCTGTGATCGGCGGTTCGCCCGAGGAGGGCGTACGTCTGGCGCGCAACCATCGAACCTGGGGAGCGCCCGATGGCCACCGCCACTGCCGACCTGTACCACCCGACCGATGTCACCCTCGCCCGCCGCTCGCTGCCGCTGATCGTCGGCGCGATGATCCTCACCTGTGGAGTGTACGGTCTGGTGATCGGATACTCGCACTACCGCGTGATCAAGGAGCTGAACCCGAAGGCGCTCGACCCGCTGGTCGCGATGACCCTGTCCGCCCTCGGCTACATGTTCACCGGCGGCATCGTGTCGTTCGGGGTCGACTATTGGCAGTGGAAGTGCCTCGCGGACCACGCCGAGCGCCAGAACCTGCCGCGCCGGAACAAGGGGCTGTTCACGTTCGCGATCGCCGCGCGGATCGGCGGTCTGTTGTCGCTGTGGTTCGCCTGGACCGGGATCTTCGGCCTGCTGACGATGGCGTGCGCGATCTGGTCGACCTGGCTGATCCAGCAGGAGCTCGAGCTGTACACCGATCCTGCGTGATCCCCCGAACGTGTGCTGGCGACGCG
Source organism: Myxococcota bacterium (assembly GCA_040079715.1). Classification (GTDB taxonomy): domain Bacteria; phylum Myxococcota_A; class UBA796; order UBA796; genus JACKER01. The sequence goes on from JBEBJW010000857.1 coordinate 920, forward strand.
GGGCGAACCGTGGTCGAGTCGGTCCGGGATCCGAGGATCCCGCGGAGGTGCTCGTGACGTCGTGGCTCGTCGTGGGGATGCTCGGATCGGATGGAGCCGCGGCGGCGCCGCCGGACTTCGACGTCGCGTTCACCGGGTGCACCGAGTTCGCCGGGATCGGGTTCGTGCCCGCCGCGAACGCCGCCCCGCTCGTGCCGGCGGGGTACACCCTCGCCGGGGACGGGATCGACGCGATCGTGGTCGTCCGCGTCGCCGACTGCGCCGGGGTGTCGATCGACGGGAAGAAGCCCAAGGCCGGCACCGTCGCCCAGATCGGGGTCACGATCGTCGGGCCGGACGCCACCGCCGACATCGACAACTACACGCTGTGGTACGTCACCGACTCCGGGGCGCTCCACGGCAAGTTGACCGCCGCCGGGCTCGACAACGACGTCGACCCGCACCTGTCGTACACCGTCGACCCCGCGACGGACTCGCTGACCGCCGACGCCGACCCGCCCCACGCGCCGGACTTCGCGCTCGACGCCGACGTCGTCCCGCCCACGTCCCCCGCGGTGCCATTCGTCGCGCGGTGGTGGGCCGAGACCTGCCACGGGACGCTCGAGATGCGGACCGAGCTGCCGCAGATCGCGTTCGGGGGCGCCACCAGCACCGTGGTGACCTCCGCCGGCTCGCCGTTGGCTGCGTTGATCGGGGACACCTCGCTGACGTTCGCGATCCTCGACAGCTACAACACCTTCGCCACCGCGGACATGACCGTCACCGTCCAGTGATCGACCGCGTTCGACCGTGACCTCGGAGGCGTCGGGCGTCGCCCGCTGCGCGGGCCGGCCTCCCTCCGGACTCGCTCCGCTCGGTCGCTCCGCGACTGCGCTCCGCGCACCCTGCGGTCCGCCTGACGCGACCGGCGCGAGCGGTCCGTGGGCGGCGCGAAGACGAGTTACCCCTGGGAGGTTGTCGCTCGTCCTCCCGAAGGGCTCGCTGGATCTCGACCGAGGGGTGTTGACCACCTCGACCGCGGAGATCCGCCTGACCCCGGGGGAGACGAACCTCCTCCGGTGGTGGATCGCGCGGACCGACCCTGCGGTGAGCCGCGAGGCGATGCACCAGGAGGTCTGGGGGTACCACCCGCGGGTGGTGTCCCGGGCGGTGGACGTGGCGATCGCCCGGCTCCGGACCAAGCTCGAGCGGGATCCGGGCGCGCCCGAGGTCCTGGTGACCGAGGTCGGGGGGTACCGGCTGTGCGTGGACGCCGCCACGCTGGATCCGGTGGTCCAGTGGAGACGCGCCGCCCCCGGTCCGGACGAGGATCGCGCGCTCGAGGCCCTGCGCCGCCACCTGCCGCCCGCCGACGCGACCGATCCGGTGGCGCTCGCCGCCCGCGCCGACGCGCTCGCGGGGACCCGAGCCCCCGCCGCGGTCGACGAGGCGCTCGGACGCCTGTTCTCGATGCCGTTGTCACCCGAGCTCGCCGTTCGGGCGCGGTTGATCCGGGGCGCGCACCGGCTGCCCGGCGGCGACGCGGACCTCGCCGAGGCGCTGGCGCTCGCCGAGCGGATCACCGACCCTGTGTTGCGCGGGCGCCTCGCCTACGCGGAAGCGGTGTCCGCCGCCCGGACCGATCTCGACCGCGCCCGCCGGGCGCTCGCCGAGGCCCAGCGGTGGTTCGCGCAGGCCGGTCGGGGCGCGGCAGCGGCGGCGCTCCGGACCGAGGTGCGCTCCTTGGCGATCCGGATCGACCTCGGCGAGGCCTCGGTCCACGGCCTGCTCGCCATCGCCGCAGGGCAGGCCGCGGTCGGCGACGCGGTCGGCGAGGCCCGGACCTGGATCGCCGGCGCGATCGGCGCGTCGAACACCGGGGAGCCGGCGTTCATGGAGGCCGCTGCCCAGCGGGCGTTCGACCTCGCGCGGACCCCGCGCAGCCAGGTGAACGCCCTCGGCCTGCGCGCGTGGGCCCACGCCTGCGCCGGAGACCACGACGCGGCCCTCCGCGGCGCGGCCGAGGCCGAGGAGGCCGCCGCCCGCCTCGACGCGTGGAGCGCCCTCGGGTCGACCGTGATGATCCCCGGGATGGTCGCGCTCGATCGGGGCGCCGACCCGCTGGCCGACCGGTTGCTGGCCGAGGCGGCCGACCAGGCCGACGCCCGCGGACAACCCCGGCTCGCGGCCACGATCACCGGGAACCGGTCGTGGATCGACCTGCGCGCCGGACGTCCCGAGGAGGCGCTGATCCGGCTCGGGCGGTCGGCGTTCGATCCACTCGGGCGGGTGGCCGTCCAGGTCGATCACCTCCGCGGGGCGGCCGCTGCGATGCTCGGGCGCGACGCGGAGGCGGTGAGGTGGCTGCGGAGCCGCCCGACCCCGGTCGACGCCGACGTCGCGGGGCTGCTGTCCCTGCTGATCGGCTCGCGCGACCCCGCCGAGCTCCGGGCTGCGCTCGCACGCCCGTGGCGGCTCGGCGGGTCGATCGACGTGCGCCTCGCCCACCGGCTGGTGACGGTCACACGTCCCACCACCTGAGGTTCGGGTGGGGCGGCGGCGCGAGGACGACCGGCGCGTCGGGCCACCGGACGCCCGCCGGGTGAACCACCGACACCGCGGCCTCGCCCGCCGTGTATCGGCCGACGAACCCGTCGAGCACCGGCACGACCTCGTCCGGGAGCGGGTCGAACCGCCAGCCGGGCTCACGGACGTCGACCCGCACCCACAGCGCGCCGCCCCGGTCCCACCCGAACCGCAGTCCGCCGACGCCGGACCCGTCCGCCATCGCGCCGCGCCGCGGCCGCACGCCGCCCGCGCCGGTCCACGCGGTGAACCCGCCCGGATCCGCCGGGTCCACCGGCAACAGCCGCTCGGGCTCCCGCCGGTCCGGGGTCCGCGGGCCGCGGATCGGGTCGGCGAGCGACGCCGGCGCGGGCTGGCCGATCGCGACCCACGCGGCGCGGACCAGGGCCCGGAACGCGTCGTCGAACG
>JBEBJW010000858.1:0-3892 GCA_040079715.1 Myxococcota bacterium
GCGAACAGCGGCGCCAGCACCCCGACGATCGCGCCGAGCAGGCCGGCGCCGGCGCCGACGGCCGCCCCGGCCAGGCCCACGCAGGTCCCGATCAACCCCGGCAGGGTCACCGCGATCACGAAGCACCCGACGCCGGTCCACAGGTTCGGCCCGCGCCACGGCGCCCGGAACACCAGCAGCTGGCCGTCCGCGAGGTCGACCGACGCCGCGTATCGCCCGTCCGCGGCGGTGTCGTACCACATCCGGGTCAGCGTGGTCGGGAGCTTCGGCGCGTCGAACGCGAACGTCAGCACGGGCACGTCGACCACGAACAACTCGTCGGTCCAGGCGGCGTGCTCCAACCGGGTCCGCTCCTGACCGGTTCGCAGCCGGACGTCCCGCTCGTACCGCTGCTGGAACGCGTCCTCGAACCCGAGCACCTCGCTCGCGAGCCCCGGCGGGACGTCATCGGCGACCGCCACCAGGTGCTCGGGGCTGTCGAACACCACGACGGCGCCCGGGCCGCCGCCCCACGGCACGCCGAACCAGCCCTCGCGGACCTTCCCGACGGCCCCCTGTGTCACCCGGATCCGGCCGCGGCGGACCAGGTACCGGAGCGAACCCTCGGACGCGGCGAGCGGCGGCACCTGCTCGAACCCCGACCGCCGGAGCTTCGCCTCGACCGTCGCCCGCGCGGCCTCGGCGGTGGTGGTCGGGGCGACCGTGTACACCCCGACCTTCCGGACGCCGGACTCGTACACCAGCACCTGGGCGGCGCAGAACCCGCACCGCGCCACGCCCCGATCGGGCGCGCTCATCTGGCCGCCGCACGCCGGGCACGCCAGCGTCCGGACCGCGAGCTCCGCCAATTCGCCTCCCGGACGAATCCTCACACGAACCGCGCTTCTCGGGCGGGTGCGCGGCTCGTATCGGATTGACGCATGCGGCGGGCCCCGCTCAGCGAGGCGCGTCGGTCGCGAGCCCGACCAGCGGCACCAGGGCCGCGATCCGGTCGCCGCACGGCTCGTACTCGGTCGCCGACGTCGTCAGCACCACGGTCCCGCCGTCGAGGGGCGCCGTCGTCACGTCCGACCGGTAGGTCACCGTGCCGTCGCCCCCGACCGCGACCGACCGCCGCGCCGGCAGGCCGAACAGCACCGCGTCGGTCGTGGTCCGCGGGCCGGCGTTCGGGCTCCGCGCGATCTCCTCCGCCAGGGCCTCGTCCGCCGACCGGGGCGTCCACCGCGCCACCACCGAGCAGATCGGCGCCCAGGCGAACAGCTCCTCGCGGTCCCCGCCGGCGACGGTCACGGTCCACCCCGGGACGACCGGCATCCGGAGGTGGCGGGTGGACACCGGCGGCACCGGGCCGTCGCGCGGGACGAACCCGGCCTCGAACCGCGCCAGCTCCGGTCGGAGCGCGGCATACCCACCGTCGGCGCAGCTCGTGGCGACCACCGTGTCCGCCGTCGCGATCGCCTCGAGGTGCAGCGGCTCCCCCGCCGGCCACGGCTCGGTCCGCACGTCCACCGCCGCCCGGATCGCCGGGGCGCCGGCCCAGGTGGTCGCCTCCGTCGGAATGTCCAGCCCGAACGCCGCGTCCGGCAGGCGGGCGTGGACGGAGCCGGTCGCGGCGGCCTCCGGGGGCTCGGTGGTCCGGACGACCTCGACCGCGCACCGACCGACGCCGAACGCGGCCCGGCCCTCGACGTCGAGCTCCACCGACCAGCTCGCCGGGTACCGGAGCGCGGCGTATCGGGTGGTCACCGCGCGCAGCGGACCGGGGGCCGGCGGCGGGTCCGGCGGCGTCGTGCAGGCGATCCACCCGACAGCGAGCATCGTCGGACCCCGTAACCGACGGAGGGACGAGCGGACCCGCGCTACCCCCGACCGATCCGGCCACGGAACCACGCGATCGCCCGTGACCGGAGCGTCGGCGGGGTCACGGTGACGCGGACCGTGCCATGGAGCTCGCCGTCGACCGCGAGCCACACCTCCGGCGACAGGCGGGCCCCGGGCGGCGCCGCCTCGTACGCCCGCGCCACCAGCCCGGTGAACCTCCAGACGTCGGGCCCCGCCCCGTAGACCAGCGCCCACCCGGTGCGGGGCACGCCGACGTGCAGCGCCGGCGCGCCCAGTCGCGCCTGCAGCGCGCGGACGAACGCGCGGTCCAGCATCTTCTCGGCGGCGTACTCGCCGGTCACCAGCAGCACCCCGAGCTCGTCGGCGTCCTCGACCGTGACGTCGACCTCGGCCAGGTTCCGCTCGGCCTCGGCCTCGGCGCGGCGCGCCACGTCCGGCGCGGTGGCGGGCGCCAGCGCCGCGATCGACCGCCCGAGGTCTCGCACCACCGCCACGACGGGCCCCCCGTCGAGGGACCGCGCGCCGATCAGGGCGTGCGGTCGGCCGGGCCAGTCCGGCGGCCGGAGGGCGAACATCACCCGCCCGCGCCCGACGAACGCCTTCAGCGCCTCGACCGGAGACGGCCCCCCGGCGAAGTACGCCTCGACCGCGCCGAACACGTCGACCGACCGGTCCACCCCGTCGTGGATCACGTACGGCACCGCGCCCGACCCGCCGAGCTCCCGGACCCACGCCCCGCCCGATCGCCGGGCCACCGCGCCGAGCGCGGCGCCGAGCTCGACCACCCGGGTCCACCAGGCGAACTCGAGGTCCTCCCGCCGGGCCTCCGCCGCAGCGTCGCGCCACGCGGCCGACGACGAGGCCAGGGCGTCGAGATCGGCGTCCTTCACCCCGGCCTTCACGACCCGGATCCCGAGCGCGTCGGCGGAGGCCGCCACAGCCGCGTCGAACTGCGCGTCGTCCCGGGCCGGCGGGCGGATCTCGCCGGTCGGGTCGAGCTCGAGCTCGGCGCCGGCGAGCGCGCACAGCGTCCGGTAGGCCGCTGGCGGCTCGTACACGGCCCGGATCCGCACCACGTCGCACGCCGCGCTCCGGAGCGGGTTCACGACCCGCGCCGCGAGGAACAGCACCGACACGTCGCCTTCGTCTTCGACCTCCCGCGCGTACCGGTGGTCGGTCTGGACCCCGACCGTGCGACCGCCCTCGGTCACGGTGAAGTCGAGTCGGTCGAGGGAGGAGTACACGATCCCGCGGCATAATCGCCCGCGCTGGGCCCGTCGAGGTCCTCCCGAGCCCTCGGGGCCGGCTCACCCCACCCGCACGTACACGTCGGTCCGGAGGCACGCCGGGTCCTCGTGCCAGTCCCCGTACACCTCCCACTGGACGCCGTCGGTCGGCAGACCTGCGGCACGGATCGCGTCCAGCAAGGGGTCCCAGGTCTGCTTCAGCTCGTGGTACGGCCCGATGTGCACGGCGTGCGCGGCCCGCCCGCCGGGGATCGCGTCGCACACGATCTCCCGCTCGACCGCTCCGGGCTGGACTTCACCGGTCGGTTCGAACGGCCCGGCCACCTGGAACCCGCACCCGAGCTCCACCGTGCCGTCGGGGCCCGGCCGGTACACGAAGATGTTGTGGCCGCTCTGCAGCGCCCGGAGCGCGCCGAAGTCGACGCGCATCGCCGAGGCGATGGCCGACGGCAGCTCGGTCCACCGGGTGACCCGTCGCGCCACCGCCGCCCAGCTCGGCTCCACGTCCACCAGCTCCAAGGGCATTCCTCCCTCCTGCCCTCGGGTATCCGGCCGCGGCCCGGACGACGACCGCCTCGCGCGGGCGCAGTCCCAGGACCCATCACAGCGCGAGGCCGACCCCGACCGTCGCGCCCCACGCGCTCGGCCCGAACGGCGTGTACTCGCCCGCCGCCTGCGCGAACGTGTGCTCCCCCACCTGCAGCCGCAGCCCGCCGCGCGCGCCGAGCGAGAAGCTGCGGGACCGGAACGTCGCAGGGACGCCGTCGACCTCGAGCCCGACCTCGGCGCGGTGCACCTCACCG
>JBEBJW010000859.1:0-3891 GCA_040079715.1 Myxococcota bacterium
TCGACGACGGCGCGGGACGGGTCTGGGCGAGGTCGCCGTCGCGATCCGACTCGAACCACGCGTCCGGGGGGAGGACCGGCTTGCCGACGTACGGCTTCGGTGCGAGCGTATCGGTCATCATCGGAGGCCTCCCGCCCGATCAGCGTGTCCCGGCGGTGGACCCCCCGCGGTTACCCGCGGTCTCCGAGGATCGCCGATCGCTTCCGGCCGCAGGTGGATCCGCGAGTCGGCCGCGCCGCGCGGAGCGCCGGGTGGCGTCCCGTGCGCCCTCCGTCAGTCGTTGCGGCGGGACAGCTCCCGGTCGATCACCCGCCGCAGGCGCTCCGGATCCGACGACGGCAGGGTCTGGTCGGGCTCCTCGGTGTCGCCCACGAACACCGTCAGCGCCCAGTCCGACGCGCTGTCGATCCACATCGGCTCGAAGTCGAGGTCCCACCGGTGCGAGCCCGGCCCGCCGATCTCGGTGCTGTGGCAGCAGCTGCAGGTGCACCGCCGCACCTCGGACGTCAGCCACTGGTACTCGGGATCGGTCAGCCGCGGGTCCGGATCGGGGGCCGGGACCCCGGACGACTCGCTGCTGACGGTCGCGATCCGGTTGTCGTGCCGGACGACCGCCCGGCACACGTCGTCCGACATCGCCTCGCCCACCGGCAGGCACGCGTCGTGGCCGGGGAGGTTCTCGGCGGTGTCGATCGGGTCCGGCGCCCCCGAGACGCCAGACGGGGCGGCGCACCCCGCGAGCGCGACGGGGATCCACGGGAGCATGGCGAACCATACCCCGGTTCGAACCTTCACTCCACGACGATCTCAGCGTCCTCGATGATCGCCGGGTAGAAGTACCCGAAGCCGAGGTCCTTGTCGACGGTCAACGATCCCCGCGCCTCCAGCACCGCCCCGGCGACCGCCCGGGTGTGGGAGGTGACGGTCAGGTCGTTCGTGCCGTCGTCGCCGGTGCCGTCGCGGAGGTGGTACCAGTTGGTGCCGAAGATGTCGTACGCGGCCTTGACCACCCGGCCCCGGACCGCGACCGGGCGACCGGCGAGGGCCGCGCGATCGGCGTACACCGCCTCGATCGACGCGCCGTCCGCCGGCGGATCGAGAACCTCGAACGCGGCGACCTCGGCCGGGGTCGCCACCCGGGCCTGGTCGATCACGATCACGTCGTGCCCGGCGACCTTGCCGGCCGGACCCTTCCCGAGCCACAGGTGGTCACCGACGTCCGCGCCGACGTCCGCCGGGACGCTGGCCCAGAACGCCCACCGGTCCTCGTGGACCCGCAGGAGCTGGCGACCGTCGGACATCCCGGCCTCGAGCACCTCGGCCGGCGCGACGTTCGCGGCCCAGTCGGGCGGGCGGGGGTCGCCGGACCCGCACGCCGCCAGGGCGACCGCGACCACGACGGCGATCCCCGCCCGCACGGTCAGTGCCCCACGATGTCGGACCGCATCCCGGCCAGCACGACCAGCAGCGCGTCCGCGATCTGCGAGCCGTCGAGCGTCGGGGAGTACGGCACGCCGAGGGTGTCGAGCGCGCGCAGCAGGTCCTCGACCAGCGCGTCGAACTCGGGGTCGGTGATGTGCATCCCGTCGTGGGCGGCGTACATGTCCTTGCCCTGGTAGGTGCAGGCCCCGCCGGTCGCCTCGCACACCTGGTCGATCAGGTTCGCCCGGAGCGCGACCAGGTCGCTGTTCGCGAACCTGGCGTTGATCCGAGGATCCGCGGCGACGTTCGCCAGCAGGCCGTCGATCACCGCCGACACCGCGTCGAACCCGCCGAGCTGGTTGAAGTACACCTGGTCGCCCGCCGGATCGGTGACGATGTCGGGCTGCATCGACGCGAGCACCAGCATCAGCTGGTCGGCCGGCAACCCGCCCGAGAAGTCGGGGGCGGTGTAGGCGACGCCGTTGTCGTCGAGGCCGAGGAGCAGCTCCTCGACCAGCGCCCCGAACTGACCGTCGGTGATCCCCATCGTCGCGTGGACCGTGGCCATGTCGCCGCCGGTGTACACGCAGCCGCCGCCCGCGGCCTCGCAGATCTGATCGTGCAGCATCTGCTGGAGGACGACCAGGTCGGTGTCGGCGAAGAACCAGTTGATCCGGGTGTCGGCGCCGACGTGGCCGATGAACGACGCCAGGACGGCGTCGACGCCGGCGTCGCCGCCGAGCTGATCGTACAGCGTCGGGGTGGTCGGGTCGGTGTCGGCGTCGGAGTCGGTGTCGGTGTCGGAGTCCGCGTCGGAGTCCGCGTCGGTGTCGGTGTCGGTGTCGGCGGTGTCGGTGTCGGTGGTACCGGAATCGTCCTTGCCGCTGCACGCGGCGAACACGAGCCCGCCCGCCAGGACCGCATGGGTCAGGCGCATCGTCTCCCTCCTGTTGTCGTCTGTCGTGGATCGCGGACGGTCAGTCCGCGAGGTGTGGATTCTTGGCCGGCGTCGGGGTCCCGCCGCCGTGGATCGCGGCGGTCCCGGGCCGGGTGATCGCGCGGGCCTCGACCCCGGGCACGTCCCATCGCTCGGACAGGTGGATCGGGCCGGTCCCGACGCGCATCACCGTCAGGTCGACGGTCAGGTCGGAGAACGTCCAGGTCGTGGTCGCCCGGATCAGCGGCCCGTCGAACGTCGCCGGGGCGGCCATCGTCCGGACCGGCGGCCCGAACGTCGCGGTCAGGCGGGCGAGGGCGGCGGCGTAGGTCGCGGAGGCGTCGGCCGGGACCGCGAACACCCGGTCGGTCGACACGTGGTGCAGCGGCCCGTCGTCGAGGCGCGCCAGCAGGACCTGGTCGAGCCGACCGCGCAGCGCCTGCTCGCCGATCGCCGACGGATCCGGGTGGTCACAGTCGTGGTGTACGGTGGTCCGTCGCGGCGATGGTGCTGTGGCGCAGGTCCAACCGTGCGCGGTCGCCCACCCGTCGATCCCGGTCGCGTCGGTCGCGCCGAGCGCGAGCCCGTGCCAGTCGTGCGTCGGGGCGGGGCTGCTCGTCGCCGCCGCGGCCAGCGCCGCGATCCACCATCCGGTCATCGGTCCCTCCGAGCGGTACACCGAGGCCTACGGCCGACCGATCGGATCGGATCACCGCGCGGGCGGAACTGCCCGGGATCGGCAGCGACGGCCGACCGGCACGGGTCGTCAGCAGCCGTCGCGCAGGGTGATCGACCGGACCTTGCCGCCCTCCACGCAGTACTGGTACAGCCAGTGGGCGCTGTGGCCGAGGTCCCGGACCTCGCAGCACCCGTCCGCGCACACGGTGCTCGCCTCGGTGGTCCGCACCTGACCGCTGTTCCAGCCCGGCTGGTGCTCGCCGTGCCAGCGCGCCTTGGCCTCGCCCGCGACCGACGCCCGCACGGGGTCCGGGGCGGGGTCTCCGCACTCGACGGTCAGGGTGACGTCGACCGGGTCGGCGGTCAGCGCGGCGAACGTCGGACCTCCGCTCGGATCGGCCAGCGCCGCCACCAGGCGCGTCCCGAGCGCCGGGGTGGCGTCGACCGGCAGCGCCTCGGCCGGTGGCGACGCGGCCTCCGTCGGAGCGGTCGGGGCCTCGACGGGCTGCGGCTCGGCCTCCGCCGGAGCGACCGGGGCCACCGTCCGCTGCGCCGCGCACCCCGTCCACCCGATCAGCAGCACGATCCGCGCCACCATCCGCATCGGCACCTCCCGCCGACCGCTATCGCACGGTCGCGGCGTCCGACGTTCACGGTTCTGTGAGCCGACCGTCTCGGATCCGGGGGCACGAGCCCGGCCCGCGGGGGCTCGCTATGGGGTCCCGATGTTCGAGTTCGGCGATCCCCTGCGGACCACCCTGGCGGCCCACCTCGACCGCCACCGGCCCCGTCGTCGGGTCGCCGCGCCTGGGCCCGGGCTGCGCCCCGCCGCCGTCGCGGTGGTCGTGGTCGAC
>JBEBJW010000860.1:0-3889 GCA_040079715.1 Myxococcota bacterium
CGGCGACCCGGCGGGCGGCGGCCCGGGGAGACCGGGCGATCGGCGAGGCGACGGCGATCGCGGCGTGGTCGATCCTCGAGCTGACCGGGCCGTTCGCGCTCGGCGCGGCGCTGTTCGCCCCGTGGATCGATCCGCCGTCGCGGGCCCGGGTCGCGCTCCACGCCGCCTCCGCCCACCGCGCCGCGGGGACGACCGAGGCGGAGGCGCTCGGCGCGCTGGCCCTCGGGCTCGCGCGAGCGGCCGGGGATCGCCGGGGCGAGGGGAAGGCGCTTGTGCTGCTGGGGATCCTCGACCACCAGCGCGGTCGGCGCGACCAGGCGGTCGACCGGTACACGGCGGCGCTGGCGATCCACCGGCCCGACGGCGACCGGCGCGGCGAGGGCGACGCGCTCGCGAACCTCGGGCTGGCCCGGGCCGAGCAGGGCCGGTACGACGAGGCCCGCGCGGCGTACGAGGCGGGGATCGCTGCCCACCGGGAGACCGGCGACGTCCGGAGCGAGGCGATCACCCTCGGCAACCTCGGCCACGTGCTCCGGATCCGGGCGCCGGCCGAGGGGCTGGCGGCGTTCGAGCAGGCGCTCGAGCTGCACCGTCGGATCGGAAACCGGCGATTCGAAGGGATCCTTCACGGGTACTTCGGGATGGCCCTCCGCGCCGCCGGCCGGGTCGACGAGGCGCGCGCGCAGCTCGAGCGGGGGCTCCAGCGCCTCCGGGAGGTCGGCCAGGTCGACGAGGCGCTCCTGTGCTCGCTCGGCGGGCTGCACCAGGGGAGCGGGCGCCTGGACGAGGCGCGCCCCTGCTTCACCGAGGCGCTGACCGTCGCCCGGGCCGGCGGGCGGGCAGGGCTGGAGGGGATCGCGCTGAGCGGCCTCGGGAGCCTCGCGCACGACTGCGGCCTGCTCGACGAGGCCCGCGCCCACTACGCGTCCGCCCTCGACCTGCACCGTCGGCACGGCGACGTGCGGAACCAGGCGGTCACCCTGCTGAACCTCGGGATCGTCGATCGCGATCGATCCCGGATGGAGGAGGCGCTCGCGCTGTTCGGCGGCCTCGGGGATCGGGCGAACCAGAGCATCGTCCTCGGGAACCTCGGGGTGCTCGACCTCGAGCGCGGTGAGCCCGCCCGCGCCCGGCAGGCGCTCGAGCAGGCGGTCGGACTCGCGCAGGAGGCAGGTGCTGCGCGGATCGAGGCCGTGATGTCCGGCCACCTGGGCGCGGCGTACGCGGCGGAGGGCGACCACCCGCAGGCCCAGGCGTGGCTCGACCGGGCCGCGACCCGGCTCCGGGCGTTGGGGGACCCGACCGAACTCGGGCGGGTGCTGGTCGCCACCGCCTCGTCCGCGCTGTCGTCCGGGGATCTCGGCGCCGCCAGGGCCGCGATCCGGGAGGCCGACACGCTCGCGGGCTCGCTCGGCGGGTCGGACGTCGGGGAGGCGCTGACCCGGATCCGGGCGCGGGTCCTCGCCGAACCCGAGCCCGGGTAGGCCGCTGGGCTCCTCGGCCCGTCTCGGCGTCACCGTTCGGCGCCGACCCGCGGACGGCTGCGCCCGGCGATCCCACCCCGAACCAGGACGGACAGGGCGGCGGGCACGGGCACGGGCTCGGGCAGAGGCAAGGGGGGGACCACCCCTGGGTCGGCTACCCGGGCCGCGGTACGAGGGTTGCGATGGAGCTCCGCCTCGACCGGTACGACGTGCTTCACCTGCTCGGCACCGGGGGGATGGCCGAGGTGTACCTCGCGCGCCACCGCGAGCTCGGCACGCTCCACGCGGTGAAGTGGATCAAGGACCGCGACCCGCGGCGGTTCGGGCGGCTCCGGACCGAGGGGGAGCTGCAGCGCTCGCTCCGTCACCCGAACGTGGTCGGCGTGTCCGAGGTCGTCGCGTCGGTCGACGGCGACCCGGTGCTGGTGATGGACCACGTCGACGGCCCGAGCCTCGCGGACCTGCTCGGGGTGAAGATCCCGCTGACGATCGGCGAGATCGACGCGCTCGCGACCGGGATCCTGGCCGGGGTCGCCGCGGCGCACGCCCGGGACTGGGTCCACCGGGACCTCAAGCCGAGCAACGTACTGCTGGCCCGGGTCGACGATCGGCTGGTGGCGCGGGTCGCCGACTTCGGGCTCGCCCGGGCGCTCGGTCCGGACGGGGCCGCCGAGGCCGGCTCGACCACCCGCCGCGGGCTCGGGACCCAGCGGTACATGCCGCTCGAGCAGCTCGTCGGGGCGCCCGCCGACAAGCGGATGGACGTGTTCGCGCTCGGGGCGGTGTTGTACGAGCTCGTCCACGGCCACGCCGCGTTCCCGACCGTCCCCGCGTGGGAGCAGTCGATCCGGGCCGAGCTGGTGCCGCCGATGACCCGGCCGGACGCGCCGGAGCGGTTCGGGCGGGCGGTGGCGGCGGCGCTGGGCCCGCGGGACCGCCGGCCGGTCGACGCGGCGGCGCTGGCGGAGCTGTGGTGGGGGGAGCCATCCGCGAAGCCCGCGGCCCACGCGCCGTTCCGACCGGAGCTCGTGGCGCTGGCGGCGGTGATCGGCGCGCACGTCCCGCCGGAGCGCAGGTCTGCCTCGACCCGGACCCCGGCCGACGCGCGGCACCTGTCGCTGTGCGCCCGGTGTCGGCGTGACGCGGACCGCCCCACCGCGACGCCGGCGCCGAGCACGCTGGCGTCGATGGATCCCGGGTCGCGCGGACCAGGCTCGCCGAGCGCCTCGGCCGGGCCCGCGGTGGTGGTGGCGATCGCCGACCGGGACCCGCCCGAGGTCCACCCGTTCGTCCGATCGGAGGACGCGATCCGGCTCGCCCGCGCCGCCGGCGCAGGCGCGGGCGCCCACCCAGACCCGCACCTGGCCAGGCTCCTCGCCGCGATCGCCCGTCCCGGGCAGGTCCTGACCACGAGCGACGCGCTGCCGTCGCTGGGAGATCCGGCGTCGTCGTCGTTCGGGCGGTGGCGGCTGGGCGGCTCGGCCCGCCACGTCGAGCTGGTCGCGCTGATCGCGCGGGATGGGGATCCGCTGGAGCACCCACCGGACGATGGGCCCGCCGGGTGGCGGATCGTGCCCCGCGACGGCGGCTGGGGGCCGGCGCGGGCGGTCGAGCACCGGCTCCCGCCCGAGGTCGACCGGTTCGTCGAGCGGGAGGCCGAGCTGGTGGCGCTCGCGGCGCGGCTCCAGCGCGAGCGGTGGGTCACCCTGCACGGCCCGGCCGGGGTCGGCAAGACGCGGCTCGCGGTCCGGTACGGCTGGGGCTGGCTCGGCGCGTGGTCCGGCGGAGTGTGGTTCTGCGATCTGGCGGACGCGCACGGGGTCGAGGACCTGACCCTCTCGGTCGCGCGGGCGCTCGGGGTCCCGCTCGGGGACGGGTCGCCGGTCGAGCAGCTCGGCCACGCGCTGGCCGCCCGCGGTCGGTGCCTGGTGATCCTCGACAACGTCGAGCAGCTCGACCCGTCGACCGACGCGGCGCTCGACGCGTGGCGCGCGGCGACCGTCGACGCCGCGTTCCTGGTCACGTCGCGGGTGGCGCGCGGCCCGCACGCCGACGGGGTCGTGCCGCTCGAGCCGCTGGCGGACGACGCGGGCGTCGCGCTGTTCGTCGAGCGGGCGGCGGCGGTCCGGCGGGACTTCGATCCGGGCCACGAGCCCGACGCGATCCGGGCGCTGGTCGCGCGGCTCGACGGGCTGCCGCTGGCGATCGAGCTGTGCGCGGCGCGGGTCCGGACGATGCGGCCGGGGCAGATCCTGGAGCGGCTCGATCAGCGGTTCCGGCTCCTGGCCGGCGACGACGGGCGTCCAGCGCGGCACGAGACGCTCCGGGCGGCGCTCGACTGGAGCTGGGACCTGCTCCGGGAGGGCGAGCGGTCGGCGTTGGTCCAACTGACGGCGTTCGACGGT
>JBEBJW010000861.1:0-3885 GCA_040079715.1 Myxococcota bacterium
GGTGGCGCGGTGCGCGTCCGCATCGCCCGCTGGGCTCGACCCGTGCGCGGCGGCGTTCCTGCCGGCGGACGGCCCCCTGGCGGCCGAGGCAAGCGCCATTCGGGACCCGGTCGCGCTGGCCGAGCTCAGGATCCGCGAGGCGCGGCTGTCCGGCGATCCCGGGTTCGACACCCTCGCCGATCTCGCGCTCGACTGCGCGCTGTCGCGGGACCCCGCAGACCCGGTGGCCCGCCGCTGGAAGGGCCACGTCGAGATTCAGTTTCACCGCTTCGCGGAGGCCGAGGCGCGCCTGGCTCCGTTGTACGGACAGACCGGCGCCTGGCGCGATGCGATGTTGCTGGGTGACGCCCGGATGGAGCGGGGAGACATCGACGGCGCCGACGACGCGTACGACGACGCGATGGCCGGCCGTCCGGGGCTCGAGCTGTACGACCGGGTGGCCCACCTCGCGTGGCTGGAGGGAGACCTCCCGACGGCGATCGCGCTCGAGCAAGACGCGCTCTCTGCGGCCTCGACCGCCGACCCCGAGCCGATGGCCTGGGTCGCGACCCGCCTCGGCTGGCTCCGTTCCCTCGACGGCGACGTCCCGAACGAACTCGGACTCGCGCTCCGGGTGATGCCGGACTACCGACCCGCCCACCTGGCGCTCGGACGGTACCTGCTCGCGACCGGGCACGCGGACGACGCAGAACCGCACCTCCGCGCGGCGGGACCGACGATCGAGGCGGTCCGCGCCCTCGCCGAGCTCGACCCCGCAGCCTCCGTGCAGAGCGTGTCGGCTCAGGATCGCCGCGGCTACGCGATCTGGCTCGCCCCCCGCGACCCGGCCGCCGCCGTCGCGCTGCTCGACGCCGAGCTCGCGCAACGCCGGGACGCCGTCACCCGGATCGCCCGCGCCTGGGCGGCCTGGACCGGCGGGGCTGGGGACGCTGTGGCGCCCGAAGTGCGCGCAGCCCTCGCCACCGGGATCGCCGATCCGTCCACCCTGGTGATGGCAGCTGAGGTCCTGGGCGATTCCTCGCTCGCGAAGCGCGCCCTGTCGATGTCGGCGGGCTTGTTGCCGTCCGAGCAGGCCCGCGCCCGCGCGATTTCGAAAATCGACTGACCGTAGTGATCCACCGCGGGGCCGTCCCCGTAAACCAAGTAGCGTCGATCGCACGAGACTCTGCGACGAACGCCAGCAGGAGGAGTTCGAGCCATGACTACCATCGTTGCCGCTCTGGCGGTGAGTGCGTTCGCGTCGTCCCACCGCGAGGCCCCGGCCATCTCGTTGGACCCGAGCGCGGACATCACCGACTTCTACGCGTTCGTGTCTCCGGAGGACCCGTCGAAGGTCGTGTTCATCATGAACGTCGTCCCCCTCGAGCTGCCCGGCGGGGGCCCGAACTTCTACCGGTTCGACGACGCGGTCGACTACAACATCCAGTGCGACAACGAGGGCGACGGCATCGTCGACAAGGCGTTCACGTTCAAGTTCGAGACCGCGTTCACCTACCCCGACGAGTTCCTGTACAACCTCGGCGACATCGCGAACCCCGCGAACGTCAACATTCAGCAGTCCTACACGGTCACCGAGACCAGCGACAAGGTTCCGACGCAGATCATCACCGGTGGCGCGGTCGCCCCGGCCAACGTGGGCGTCCTGTCCGACCCGACCGGCGGCTACAATCCGGATGGAACCACGCCGGGCAGCATCACTGCGTCGTTCGTCAAGACGACGGGTGACATCCGTACCTTTGCGGGGCCGCGCCAGGAGGGCTTCTTCGTCGACCTCGAGCGCACGTTCGACCTGCTGAACCTGAACAACCTCGACAACGCGAACACCTTGCTGGGCTACAACGTCCACTCGATCGCGATCGAGGTCCCCGCCGCCGAGCTGACCCGCGACGGCCAGGCCCCGTCGGTCGCGAACCAGAACGAGGTCATCGCGTGCTGGTCGACCACCAGCCGTCCGCGGGTCCGGATCCACGAGAAGGGCGGCGGGACGACCGACTCCGGTCAGCGGACCCAGGTGTCTCGCCTCGGGATGCCCCTCGTCAACGAGGTGGTGATCCCGGTGTCGATGAAGGACGTGTTCAACGGCGCCCAGCCGCGGGACGACGCGCAGTTCCTGACCTACGTGACCGACCCGATCCTGCCGATCTACATGGAGGCGATCCTCGGGATCGCGGACCCGATCTCGTACGACGCCGGGCTCGGCATCGGCGGCCGCGAGGACCTCGTGCTCGCGTTCCTCACCGGCCACCCGGCGCTCGGGACGCAGGCGTCCGGGTTCGCCCTCGGCGGGCCGATCCCGAACGAGCCGAACAAGTTCTTCGCGGCGTTCGAAGCCCTGCGGATCAACCTGACCACCACCAGCGGGTTCCCGAATGGGCGGCTCGTGACCGACGACGTGACCGATGTCGCCCTCTCGGCGATGGCCGGACTGCTGATCGACGGGACGTTCGTGTCGGACGGCGTGTCCTCGGCGGGCCTGTCGTTCCTCTCCACGTTCCCGTTCCTCGGCGACCCGTGGAGCGGCGACGACCACCCGAACGCGACCCACGACCTGTAGTCGATCGATCCGGTGGCCGTGCCCGCGCCCGCAGTCTGTTCGGCGGCGACGCTGGTACCTCCTCCGCCTGCGCCGACCGGGCCGGGCACGGCTATCTTCCTGCGCGAGGGATCCGATGAATCCGATGCTGTGGTTCGCCATCGCCGCTTCCGCCCACGAGCCGGGCCTGTCCCGGGTGTCGCTCGACGGGGATCAGCTCGTCCTGCGGGTGTCGCGGGTGGACGCCCGGGATCCGATGCGCCTGCTCGACGGCACGCGCGCCGCGGTCGACGGAGGCGGCTGCAGCATCGGGCCTCCGGACGTTGAACCCGACGACAACGGATTCGTCGCCACCGCGTCGCTCACCTGCCCCCCCGGCGGAGCGGTCACGATCGACGCGAACTGGTTCGACACGTTGCCGCCGGGTCACCGAACGGTGGTCGAAGCAGACGGAGTGCCGTCGGGCTGGCTCGACGCGGGGCACCGAACCTTCGACGCCGCCCGGGTGCCCAGCGCAGGAGAGGTCGCGCTCGGCTACACGGGACTGGGGATCCAGCACATTCTGAACGGCTGGGACCACCTCGCGTTCCTGGTGGGCCTGCTGCTCGTCGCCCGCTCGGCCCGGGCGGTCGCCGGGGTGGTCACTGGGTTCACCGTGGCACACTCCATCACGCTGTCACTGGCCGCGCTCGGTTGGATCACCGCGCCGTCCGCGATCGTCGAGCCGGCGATCGCGGCCACCATCGTGTGGGTGGGGATCGAGAACCTGTTCGACCCGCCCGCCGCCCGCCGGTTCATGCTGACGATGGTGCTCGGCCTGGTCCACGGCCTCGGCTTCGCAGGCCTGCTGTCCGAGATCGGGCTGCCTTCCCGGCACGTGCCGCTCGCGTTGGGTACGTTCAACCTGGGCGTCGAGCTCGGTCAGGTCACGGTGGTGCTCGCGGTGATGCCGGCGCTCGTGGTGCTGCGTCGGACGGCCTGGTGGCCACGGATCGGCGTGCGGACTGGCTCGGTCGCGGTGGCGGCGCTCGGGTTGTTCTGGCTCGTCACCCGGCTGGTCGGAGCGTTCGCGGTCCCGATCGGCGCGTGAAGGGCGCCGCCTCGTCGACGGCCACGAGGTGGCGCGTCGCGATCGCCGAGTTCGCCCACGACGACCTGCACGGCGTTCGGTTCATGCAGCACCCCGTCCTGGTCGACGTGCTGCACCAACCGAACGCGCACCGTCGACCTAGACGTTCGGTTCATGCAGCACCCAGTCCTGGGCGACGTGCTGCACCAACCGAACGCGCACCGCCGCCGTCGACCTAGACGTTCGGTTCGTGCAGCACCCAGTCCTGGTCGACGTGCTGCAC
>JBEBJW010000862.1:0-3877 GCA_040079715.1 Myxococcota bacterium
CCACCACCAGCGGCCCCTCGATCCCGTCGAGGATCCGCGCCCACCGGATGGTCCGATCCACCGCCCCGTGGACCACGAGCTCGGTCCGACCAGGCACGACGCGCTTCTCGACCGCCGGGGGCTCGCCGTCGTCGAGGGCCCGCAGCGCGACCTCGGCCGCGGGCACGACCGCGGTGACGACCAGCCCGGCGACCGTCCGGAAGAACCCGGGATCGTCGTCGAACGTGGCCGCCTCGGCGCACCGGGGGCACCGCGCGGCGGGCGGGGTCCCGCCGGCGAGCGCGACCTGGTCGGTCAGCCCGTCGATCAGCCGCTCGAACCCGTGCCCGCACGCCCGACACTGGTACGGCGCCCGGAACGACACAACCGCGCCCGGCCCCGCGAACCCGCCGATCATCGTGAGCTGGTTCACGATCGCGCTCGAGCAGCGCGCGAGGTACAACGCCGACACCCGACCGGTGAGCGCCGCCATCGTCGCGAGCCACTCCCGCACCCCGAACGAGGTGACCCGGTCGACGGCGGACAGGTCGATCACCACCACCCCGTCGACCCGCCCGGCGAGCGGCACCCCGTCGAACCGCTCGGTCAGCCGGCCGGCGATCGTGACCAGCCACGCGTCGCCGACCCGCCGCTCGGTGATCGCGGCGTCGGTCGACGGCACCGGGAGCGCCGACACCACCACCCGATCCGGGTCCCGCGGGGTCTCGTCCGTGCCCGGCTGCGACACCGACCGGACGGTCGCCAGCAGCGGCGCGAGGGCCCCGGGCGACAGGTCGAGCCGGCGGTCGATCGCGAACCGGCGCAGGTCCGCAGCGAGCTCGGCCGCCGTCTGGTACCGCTGGCCGCGTCGGCGGGCGAGCGCCTTCAGCACGATCGCCTCGAGCTCGGGCGGGTAGTCGCGGATCGACTCGGTCGGGCGCGGGATCGGCTGCTCCTGGATCTGCCGGATCAGCCCGAAGTCGGAATCCGCCTTGTACGGCCGCCGCCCGACCGTCAGCTCGTACAGGATCACCCCGATCGCGTAGACGTCGCTCCGCCGATCGAGGGCCTCGCCGGCGGTCTGCTCCGGCGACATGTACGGGATCTTGCCCTTCATCGTGCCGTGGTGGGTCTCGACCACCCGGTTGGTCACCTTCGCGATCCCGAAGTCGAGGACCTTCACCGCCCCGTCGACGGTGACCATCACGTTCTGCGGCGACACGTCGCGGTGGACCAGCCGCAGGGGCCGCCCGGCGCCGTCCGACCGCTCGTGCGCGTGGTGGAGGCCGTCCGCGACCCCGATCGCGATCCGGACCGCGTGGGGCACCGGCACCGCCCGCCACCCGCTCGGCAGGGCCCGGAGGATCGACCGGACGGTCTCGCCGTCGAGGAACTCCATCACGAGGTACAGGTCGTCGCCGCGGGTCGACACCTCGAACGTCCGCACGACGTTCGGGTGGCGCAGCTCGCTCGAGATCCGCGCCTCGTCGCGGAACATCCCGACGAACGTGTTGTTGTCCGAGAACGCCGGGAGGATCCGCTTGATCGCGACGAGCTGCCCGGTGAGCGGCCCGTCGGTCGCCCGGGCCAGGAACAGCTCCGCCATCCCGCCGACGCCGATCCGGCGCACGAGCTGGTACCGCGGACCGAGGCCCGGCGACGACGGCGACCACCCGCCCGGGCCGGTCACCGGTCGGACGCCGGGAGCGGTCGGGTGAACCGGACGGTCCGCGGGGCGCCGTTCGACTCGACGTCGATCGCCAGCGAGGCGCCGGGGGCGGTCGCGTCCCACGCCCGCTGCCCGACCCGGTCCGCGTCGTCGATCGTCCGGATCCGGTCGCCGTCGATCCCGAGCAGCACGTCGCCGACCACCAGGCCGCTGGTCCGGGCCGGGCGGCGGTCCGCCCCGATCACCACGAGGTCTCCGTCGGTCGCGATCCGCTCGGTCAGGCCCGGGAACAGCCGCGCGACGGTCATCCCGCCGAACGACGCGGTCCGGCGGTACTCGGCCACCACGCCGTCGTACGCCGCGCGATCGAGCCGATACTGCGCGACCGCGTCGATCCCGGCCTCGGAGCGCCGGAACGCCACCGCGACCCGCGCCAGCCCGGCGACGGCGCCGAGCTGGGCCTCGTACCGCGCGACGGCGGCCGGGCCGAACGCGTCGGCGGTGGTCGGCGCGCCCCGCGACTCGAGGAACGCGTGGACCGGCTGGCCGCGCAGATCGGTCGCGACCTGTCCGAGGAGCTGGGCGATCGCCTGGACCCGCGCGAGCGCCAACGCCTCGTCCTCGGACCCGGTCGGAGCGCCGTGGCCCACCACCGTCAGCGCGTCGGCGTCCAGCGCGACCGGCCGCTCGGACCACGCGGGCGGGAGCCCGTCGTCGGTCGACCACCCGTGCGCGGCCTCGGCCGGCGCGGGCTCCGGCGCCGGCGGACCCGACGGAGCGCCGACCAGCCCGCCCCACGCGGTCAGCAGCACGAACGTGACCACCAGCGCGGCCCGGCCGGCCGAGCCGATCCCGACCGCGAGGTACGTCCCCATCGACCGGAGCGCGTTCGACCGCGGCACCTCCGGCATCGCCGTGTACGTCACCTGCGGCGCCGGCGGCGGCGTCCCCGGGATCGCGGTGGGCCACGGGTGCGCCCCCTCGGCCGACCCGCCCGATCGACCGGTCGAGGCCGGATACGCGGGCGGCACGCCCGGCGCCGACGCGGGCGGATGCGGGCTCCGCGCCTCGATCGCCCGCCGGAGCACCCCGCGGTGGGCGGCGAACGACAGCGGCTGGCCGCACCGCCGGCACGGGACCACGGGATCTTCGCCGGCGAGCAGCACCGTCGCCTCGGCGGTGAGATCGATCGTCGCCGGTCGGCGGGTCCCGCAGCTGTCGCACTGCCCCTCGACCAGCGCGGTGACGACCTCGATCCGCTCGAGCTGCCGGTTCGCCCGGTCGTACAGCTCGCCGAGCACGAGCGGCGGGCACCCCTCGATCCGCACCACGTCGACGTCTGGCGACAGCGACTGCATCGCCTGCCGGACCGCGATCGCGCCGTCGCGCGAGCCCGCTGGGGCGTGCGACAGGTCGAGCAGCACCTGGCCCTCGACCCCGTCGAGGATCCGCCGCCAGCGCAGGCTCGGGTCGAGCGGCAGCCGGATTCGGATCCGGGTCGTGCGCCCCTCGATCGTCTTCTCGACCGCCTCGGCCACCCCGCGCTGGGCGAGGGCGGCGACCGCGGCGCGGACCTCGGCCGGCACGGCCTGGACCAGCGCCCCGGACACCGCGAAGTAGCTCGCGGGGTCGTCGTCGAACGTGGCCTGGCTCGAGCACCGCGGGCACGCGACCTCCGGCGGGGTCCGGTCGCGGATCGCCTCGGCGTCGTGTTCGGCGTCGACCAGGGCCGAGATCATCGCGCCGCAGCCGGTGCAGTGGTACGGCGCGAACAGCGAGACCACGGCGCCCTTGCCGGCGAACCCGCGGATCGTGGTGAGCTGGGTCACCACCGCCTCGCTGCACCGCGCGAGGTGGAGCGACGCGCACCGGGGCTCGGCCTCCTTCAACAGCTGCAGCCACTCGCGGACGCCGAACGAGGTGACCCGCTCGATCCCGGCCAGATCGAGGACCACCGACCCCGACAGCGACCGCCCGAGCTCGGCGCCCTGGAACGACTCGCTCATCCGGCCGGTCAGGCTGACGATCTCGACCATCCCGATCCGCTGGCGGGTGATCCCGAGCCCGCCGCTCGACCGGGCGTCGGCGGTCGACCGGTACATCGTGAACCGTGGTCCCGGGCTCGCAGCCCGCGCGGGCGACCCCTCGCGGTTCGGCCGCGGCTCCGGGTACCCGGCCCCGGGCGGTCGATCGGGGAACGTCGGGGGCAGGCCACGGGGGGGACCCGAC
>JBEBJW010000863.1:0-3873 GCA_040079715.1 Myxococcota bacterium
CGCGGTGTACGGGCCGGCGGGGGCGGTGCTCGCGGTGGCGATGATGGCGGGGATCCGATGACCGACGCGATCGTGTTCGACAACGTCCGCAAGACCTACGGCCGGGTGGTGGCGGTCGATCGGGTGGCGTTCCGGGTGCCGTCCGGCACGTTCGTGGGGTTGATCGGGCACAACGGCGCCGGCAAGAGCACCTGCCTGAAGATGCTGATGGGCCTGGTCCACCCGACCGAGGGCACGGTGACGATCGACGGGATCGACGCGTTCGCCGACCCGATCGGCGCGCGGCGTCGGCTCGGCGCGGTGCCCGAGGAGCCGGCGGTGTACGAGTGGCTCACCGCCCGCGAGTTCCTCACGTTCGTCGCAGCGGTCCGAACGGTGGCCGATCCGGCGGCCGCGCTCGACGACGCGCTGTCGATCGCGGACCTCGGGGTCGACGCCGACCGGCCGATCCGCGAGTACAGCCAGGGGATGCGCCGGCGGACGGCGCTCGCGGCGGCGATGGTGGGGCGGCCGTCGGTGCTGGTGCTGGACGAGGCGCTGAACGGCCTCGACCCGCCGTCGGCGGCGCGGGTCAAGGGGCTGCTCCGGGCGCACGTCGACGGCGGGGGGACGGTCCTGCTGTCGACCCACGTGGTCGAGACGGTCGAGCGGGTCGCGGACCGGGTGATCCTGCTCGCCCGCGGGCGGGTGATCGGGGACGAGGCGACCGCCGACCTCGGCGAGGGCGGCCTCGAGCGGCTGTTCCTCGACCGAATCGGCTGAGGGCCCTCCTCTACCAGCCGAGCTCGGCCCGGATCGCGTCGGCGAGGAGGTGACCGAGCCGGTCGTGGGTCACCGGGCTCGGGTGGTAGTCGCAGCCCCAGCCCTCGCCGTCGACGTAGTCGAACGACACCACGAACACGTTCGGGTCGCCGAGGGTGGTGACTGCGTACGGGACGTCGACCGCGTGATCGCCCCACGAGTCCCAGGTCACCGCGAAGATGGCCGCGTTCGGGTAGTTGGCCCGGATCTGCGCCAGCAGCGCGACGTATCCGTCGACGAACTCCGCCGGATCGATCGGGACCGAGAAGTCGTTGGTCCCGAGGTTCACCACCACCGCGTCCGGGGTGTACGCCGAGAAGTCCCACACCGAACCGGGGTCGTTGGTGGTGACCCGCGGGTAGATCTCCGGCATCGGCTCGGTCCGGTCGCCGCCGTAGTTCTGGACCACGCCCTTGCCGCTGAACGCGATCAGGTGGGCCGCCGCGTCGAGCTCGCGGGCGGCGACCCCGGCGTACGACGCGTGGGCGCTCTCGGTGTCCGCGGTGAACGCGCAGTACGGGCCGTCGCCCTCGACCCCGTACCCGGCGGTGATCGAGTCGCCGACGAACTCCAGCCGGTGGGCGTACGGGAACGGCGTGGCGACGAGGGTCCCGCCGACGAACCCGCCGAACGTCACGTCGCCGAAGAACCCCTCGTTGCGGCGGATCAGCTCCACGTCGTGCAGACCGGCGGGCAGCCCGTCGATCACCGGCAGCACCGCGGGGCCGCCGGGGGTGGTCAGGGTGCCGATCGAGGCCCCGTCGACCACGACCTCGAACCAGATCCCGGGGCTGCCGTCGACCGACACCCCGAGCGAGCCGCCGTCGACCCGGGTCCGGAGCGTGGTGTACGACCAGCTCGACTGCGGTCCCGCAGGATCCGACGCGTCGAACCGGCCGACCAGGTGGACCTCCTCGACCGGCCCGGTGGTGGGATCCGTGTCCGCATCGCTGTCGGCGTCGGCGTCCGCGTCGCTGTCGGCGTCGGTGTCGGCGTCCGCGTCGGTGTCCGCGTCGCCGTCGGTCGACCCGTCCGGCGCCGAACCATCGTCCGCCGCGCCGCCGCCGTCGCACGCCGCCGCCGCCGCCACCGCCAGAAACCAGCCGGCTCGGGTCACGTCCCCTCCCACCTGGCCGGCTTATCCGGTCGACCGACATTCGTATCGGGTTGTTCCGAGACTCAGCGGGGTGGATTACCCTCCGATAGCTGGGTGGGGGAGGTGGTCGATGACCCATTCCGTCATCGTCCCCGGGTTGGGATGCGGACCGACGCTGCAGCCGAGCGACGCGCTCGAGCTCGACGCCGACCCGTCGCTGCCCCGGTCTCCCTCGGACCAGCCCTCGGACGGTCCCTCGGACGATCCGTCGTCTGCCGGATCGTCGGATGGCGCGCCGGGGACGTCGCTCGTCCCGGTGCGGTCGCTCGCGGTCGCCGCTCCGCCGGCCGTCCCGTCGATGCCGAACGTGCTGGTCGACGCGGCCGGTGGCCGAGAGTTCCGGTTGATCCGCCGCCTCGGCGAGGGCGGGTTCGGCACCGTCCACCTCGCGACCGTCCGGAGCGCGTCGGGGCTCGAGCAGCAGGTCGCGGTCAAGCTGCTCCTCCCGGAGGTCGACCCGCGCAACCAGGCGATCGAGCGGCTGTTCGACGAGGCCGTCGTCCTGGCGAGCCTCCGCCACCCGGTGATCCTCGCCGCCCACGACCTGGTGCGGGTCGAGACCGGCGTGGCGCTGGTCACCGAGTACGTCGAGGGCCAGGATCTGCGCGAGTGCATGTCCGACACCGCGGACCCGATCACGAACCGCGCGCTGGTGGACGTGATCGGGCAGGTCGCGAGCGCGCTCGACGCCGCGTGGACCTCGGTGAGCATCGTCCACCGCGACGTGAAGCCGCAGAACATCCGGATCGGGCGCCACGGGAACGTCAAGCTGCTCGACTTCGGCCTGGCCCGATCGACCTCGCTCCCGCGCGAGGCGCAGACCCAGGCGAACATCGTGATGGGCAGCCTCGCGTACCTCGCTCCGGAGCGGTTCCACCCGGACCGGCCGCCGCACCCGGGCACCGACGTGTTCGCGCTCGGGTGCGTGCTGTTCGAGGCGGTCACCGGGGGGCGCCTGTTCGACAAGCTCGGCGCCGAGCAGATGTACGGCCTGGCGAGCGCGCCGCCGGTGTTCGACGCGTACGTCCGGCGCCAGCTCACCCGACCGATGCCGGAGCCGATGCGGGCCCTCCTCGGGCGGATGCTCGCGTACGCGCCGGACGACCGGATCCGCGCCGGCGAGCTCGCGTGGACCTGTGACGCGCTGGCGGCCGAGGCGCGGGACGACCTGACCTTGCGGATGTGGTGCCGGCGCCGGTGGGACCCGGGTCAGGACCCGTCCGAGGCGTCGCTGCTGAACCTCCGGTCGTCGATCAAGCCGCCCCCGCCGCGCGAGGCGACGCCGGACGCCCCGGGGCATCCTGCCCCCCGGCTGGCCGAGGCCCCATCCCTCGCGTCGTCCCGGGCGGTGCCGGCGGTGGTGCCGCCCGCTGCGCCTGCGCGGGTCGCCGAGGTCGTGCAGTCGGAGCTCGTCCCCCCGACCGGGGCGGCGCTGATCGAGCGGCGGTCGCGGGGGGGCCGGTGGTTCGGGCTGGCGGCGATCTCCGCCGCGCTCGGGCTGACGGGCCTGACCACCGTGACCGGGGTGGTGCTCGCCGGGCTGCTGTCGGTGCTGATCGCCGCGGCGGTGGTGCTGGCGCCGGGCCGCGGGGTCGAGGGCGCGCCGCCGCCGATCGTCCAGCCTCGACCGCGCCCCGCCGATCCGGTCGCGACCGACCCGGTCCCGGTCCCGGTGCCCACGCCGTCGCCGTCCCCGCGGCCGTCGCCCGGCGGACCCGAGCGGTGGGCCCCCGGCGGACGCTGACGGCGGGTGGGCGTCCGGGTTCGTCCGCTCCAGGGTGCTCGGTCGGTGCTGGGATCCGCGCGTCGTCCGCTGGCCCTCAGCGCCAGGTGGCGTCCCGTCGCAGGCAGGCCAGCGCCCGCCCGGTCCCCGGGCCGTCCCCGAGGTGGATCGGCGGCGCGGAGCGGTGGATGGA
>JBEBJW010000864.1:0-3872 GCA_040079715.1 Myxococcota bacterium
GGCGGAAGCGACGACTGCGGATCCTCCACCGCGACCGCGCCGGACGCGAACGCCGGTCCGGCCCCGAGCAACGCGAACCCGAGCGCCGCCGCCCGCGCAGCCCGGGACCGCCGGACCGGGTTCCCCGGGTTCGTCGGGTTCGCCCGGTGGACCAGCGAGCCGTCCGGTCGGAGCGTGTACCGCACGCACAGGTCCGGGGTCGCGGCGAGCAGGCGCTCGGCTTCGGGCTCGGTGACCGCCGACAGGTCGTGGACGTGCTTCGTGCACGCGCCGCAGAACCGCCGCCGCGCGTCGCCCGTCATCGCGTCCCAGTCGGCGTGGCACGGCTCGGCGATCGGGATCTGCGTGCGGTGCATCGGCCCTCCCGTCGTCGAACGTGGGCGTCCGGTCCGCCTTACACACCGCCATCGGAGGGGGACCTCGCGCTCCTCCAGCCGTTCGGCTCCGCGCCGTCGGTCGAGGCGTACCTCGACGACGGGTGGCGTCGGGACGGGTGCGCCCTGGGGTACGTGGCGCAAGACGCGGGCGGGAGCCAAGTCCTGACGTGGAGGTACCCCGGCCTCGTCGGGCCGGAGCCCGTCGTGTTCCTCGGGGACGGCACGCTCGGCGTCGTCGCCTCCGACCTCCAGCAGTTCGTTCGGATGCTGGGCGCCGGGTACACCTGCGCCGGAGGGTGGTGACAACGAGGTGGCTGGGACGAAGACGACGATCGCCTGGACGACCTCGAGCGGCGGGGCATCGTCGGCACGTAGGTCGGACGCGCCCCGCGCTCCGACAGCTCCCGGTCAGAACGCGGTCTCGACCACGCACGACAGTTCGCAGGTCGCCGGGAACAGCGCCTGGGCGTACACCGTGCGGCCGGCGGTCGCGGCCGGGACGAACCCGGTCAGCGACGCGTCGCCGAGCGCGTCGGTGCTGCTGGTCGCGATCTTGTGCCCGGAGCCGATCGCGTACGGCGTGTTCGGGCAGGTGCTCGCGGTCTCGCCGAGCTTGGTGCCGATCACCAGCCGGACCGTGGCCGACGCCGGCCCGCCGACGAGGTCCCAGGTGTTCGCCCCGCCCGCGACCGCCGGCAGGGCCGGGAGCAGCTCGATCGAGTCGGCGTCGCCGTCGCAGTCCTCGTCGATCCCGTCGCACACCTCGAGCGCGGCGGGGTACCGGTCGGCGTCGGCGTCGTCGCAGTCGAGGTCCGCCCAGTCCCACGCCTCGAGCGCGTCGGTGCAGTCGAGGTCCGCCGACTGGACCTTCAGCGTCGACCGGGCCCCGTCCCCGTCGCTGTCGAGCCAGCACGTCTCCTGGCCGTCGCAGTTCTGGTCGAACGCGTCGCCGGCGATCTCGACCACGCCGGGGTGGATCCCGGGGTCCGCGTCGTCGCAGTCGGTGTCGGTCGTCGCCTCGGTCAGGTCCACGCAGTCGAGGTCGAGCGACACGACGGTCCCGATGCCGACGCCGCCGTACCCGTCCGCGTCGTTGTCGTAGTAGCACAGCTCCTTGGTGTCGCAGTCCTGGTCGACGCCGTCGGCGACGCCCTCCACCGCGGACGGGTGCCGCGTCGGATCGGCGTCCGCGCAGTCGACCGGGTCCGCCGGAACCGCCTCGGTCGGGTCGTCGCAGTCCACGTCGAACGACACGAGCGTGCCGAACGTCCGCGCACCGTCGTTGTCGAGGTCACGAAAGCAGGTCTCGGAGCCGTTGCAGTTCTCGTCGACCTCGTCGCCGATCACCTCGAACGCGATCGGGTTGACGTTCACGTTGAAGTCGTCGCAGTCGACCCCGGCCATGAACCCGTCACCATCGAAGTCCTGCGCGAACGCCCGCGACCCCAGCGACAGAAGGACGACGACCACGGCTCACCTCCACCCGCTGAATAGGCGGGGGCGGCGCGGCGGGCGGTCGCAACTCTGTCGCAGCCGGAGGAGCGCGGTCCGGTCACCGGTCGGGCACGCGGTCGGCGCGGATCGAGCCCAGCGCCCGGAGCGCCTCCGGGACCTCGTCCAGGCCTGCGCCGCGGCGGTCGTGGGCGTTCACGACCGCCTCCTGGACGTGCGCGATGATCGCCTGCGCCTCCTCCGGACCGAACAGCGCGACGATCCGGACGCGGCGGCGTGCGTCGCTCAGCCGGAGGGTCCAGAACCCGTATTCCCCGAGGATCGCGGAGGGTTCGACCCGCGCGTCCGCGCCGACCAGCCCGAGCCGCGCCGTGCGGAGCCACGGGAGCCGCCCGAGCCACCCCCGAACCTCGATCCCGGCGGCGGAGATCCGGACCGTCGCCGGCCGGCGGATCGCCACCGCCGCGAGCGCGAGCCCGACCGCCGCTGCCAGCCCGAGCGCCGTCGGCCCGAGCTGCCCCGACGCGTACCCCAGGTACGCCACCACCGGCGCGAGTCCGACGCCGACCGTGAACGGGTGGTGCTCCACGGTGAGGGTCAGCGCGTCGATCTCCACCCGCTCGTCCATCGCGCCCCCCGGTGACCGCGTATCCGCGCCGCGATCGCCGGGTCCGCTCGATCCTGGACGCCGATCGGCGACGTCGTGTCGTCGATCGGCGTCGATCCCGGGATGGGATCCGCACCAGACGCGGGTCGAACCGCGGCACACCCCGTGCAACGGGCGGGCGCAGGAGGATCGATGACCGTTCGTCTCGCGTCGTGGACCATCGCGCTGGCCATGGGGGCAGCCGCCTGCGGAGAGGAGGCGGCTCCGGGAGGGAACCGCGACCCCCGGCTCGCGGATCCGGTCGGCAGCTGGCACGTCGACCGGGTGATCCTGACCGGCGAGGACGGCGCCGGCGCGTACACCTCGACCCAGACGTTGCCGTACGGGACCGGCACCACCGCCGAGTTCATGGACCTCGCGTTCCACGACGACGGGGTGCTGCTCGTCGACCAGCAGGGGTACACGTCCGAGCTCGCGTGGGAGGCCACCGGGCCCGACACGGTCGAGGTCCTCGGCGACTTCGACTGGGACCGCTGGACCTGCGAGCTGCCGGCCTCCGACCCCGACGCGATGACCTGCGTGCTCGCCGATCCGGACGCCGAGGCCACCCTCGAGATCTCCCGCGACTGAGCGAATTCACCTCCGCCCCGGACTTCGTCGGGCGAAGCTGAATCATGTCGACCCCACCCTGGCCCTCCCCAGGGAGGGAATTCCCTCCCCAGGGCGATCCGGGATCGACTTCCGAGGGGGTTGCACCGAGCTCGCGCGCAGGTCGGCGGCGCGCTCGACCCGAGCTGGGTCTGGGGATCCACCGGTCGAGCCGCCGGCGCGGAGCTCCGGGTGGCGTCCCGTCGTCCGCCACCGAGCCAGCAAACCGCACCGCATCCCGTCACCGTCGCGATCGACCTCGCGATCGGCGTGCGGATTGTCGACCGTGGAAGCGTTCGACCGTGATCCGCATCCCGTGGGCCCGCAGGGGAGCCCTGCGGGCCGCCTCGCTCCGCTCGACCGCCCACGGCGCCCTCCGCGCCCTCGCGCGGACGGCCACCGACGATCGAGCTCGGCGCCGGTTCACCGGGCGGTCAGTCGCCCGCGTCGGCGCCTTCGACGTCGTCCGCCTCCTCCGGCGGCTCCACCAGGGCCCCGTCCGGGCCGATCTTCACCTCCCACGGGGTGGTGTCGACCAGCACGATCACCTCGGTGTTGCAGTGGCCGTCGTCGTCCGGACCGGCCGACACCGCGTCGCCGCCGACCTCGGCCTCCGCCGCCGCGATCGCCGCCGCCAGCGTGATCGCGTCCGGGCAGGAGCTCGCGTCACCGGCGCCGGCGGTCCGTGACCGGATCGCGCCGGAGACCGGGTCCACCCGCACGTCCTGCACCGAGCCCGCCGCCGCCGCGTCCACCGCGTACACCGGGTCGGCGTCGAGCCGGAGCGC
>JBEBJW010000865.1:0-3869 GCA_040079715.1 Myxococcota bacterium
GCGCGGTCCGCAGATCCCGAAGCCGCCGCCCGCCCCGGCCGTGAAGCCGACGGTCCCGGCCCCGGCACCGGCACCGGCCCCGGCCCAGGCCCCGGCTGCCCGCGCGGCCCCGCCGGTGGTCGACGGGCCGACCCGCGCCGCCCCCGCGGTCCGTCGGGAGGCCAAGGAGCTCGGGATCGACATCCGCCAGATCGCCGGCAGCGGCCCGAACGGCCGGGTGACCCGCGACGATCTGCACGCCCACACCGAAGCCGCCCCGGCCGACGACGGCGTGACGGACAGCGTCGGCGACGCGGCGTTCCTCCCGCCCGCCCTGCCGCAGGTCGTTCCGAGCGGCGGCGAGCAGCGGATCAAGATCATCGGGATCCGGCGGAAGATCGCCGAGCAGATGCGGAAGTCGCGCGCGACCGCCGCCCACTTCACCTACGTCGAAGAGGTGGACTGCGGCGAGCTCGTCGAGCTGCGGAACCGGATGAAGAAGCTCGCGGCCGACAAGGGCGTGAAGCTCACCTACATCCCGATCCTGATGAAGGCCGTGTCGCTCGTGCTGCGCGAGTTCCCGAACCTGAACGCGGTGATGGACGAAGACGCGTTCGAGCTCGTGGTCAAGGGCGACCACAACATCGGGATCAGCACCGACACCCCGAACGGCCTGTACGTGCCGGTGGTCAAGAACGTCGAGCAGAAGTCGATCCTGCACCTGGCGATCGAGCTCGACGACCTCACCACCCGGACCCGGGCCGGCAAGGCGCGGCTCGACGAGCTCCGCGGCGGGACGTTCACCATGACCAGCGTGGGCTCGATCGGCGGCGCGTTCGCGACCCCGATCCTGAACATCCCCGAGGTGTCGATCCTCGGGGTGAACGCGATCCGCGACCAGGCGGTGGTCCGCGACGGCCAGATCGTGGTCCGCCCGATGATGTACCTGTCGCCGTCGTTCGACCACCGGGTGATCGACGGCGCGGTGGGCGCGCGGTTCGTCGCCGCGCTCAAGGACGTGATCGAGCACCCGGAGAAGCTGCTGATGGAGCTCCGGTGACCGCCGACGACGCGCTCGCGGCGGTCCGCGACGCCGACGCCGCGCTCGCGGCCCTCGATCCGACGCCGTTCCCGCTGCCGGTCGGCGAGCTCGCCGCGGTGGTGGCCGGGGCGGTGTCGGCGCTCGGGCGGGGCGATTGGTGGGTCCCGTCGGTCCGGGAGCGGGTCGGCGCGGTGGTCCGCGGGGTCCCGGTCGAGCGACTCCGCCACGGGCTGCTCGGCGCGCGCCCGTTCAAGGTCGCTCCCCCCGGTGGGTCCCCGGCGGTCCGGGCCCTGATCGCGGTCGGCCTCGCCCACGCCGACCCGACCGGCGGCGCGCTGGTCCACCTCGGGATCGGCTCCGCCAGCGACGGGGCGTTCCACGAGGCGCTGAACCTCGCGGCGTTGCTCCGACCGAACGTGGTGTTCGTCGTGTCGGTCCACCCGCTGACGGGCGACGCGCCGCTCGGCCGCCAGCTCGCCACCACCCCGGCCGCCCTCGCGACCGCGTTCGGGATCGACGCGGTGGTGATCGACGGCTCCGACGCCGCCGCGGTCCACGCCGCGGTCACCGCCGCCCGGGCGGTCCCCGGTCCGCACCTGATCGAGGCCCGGCTCCGCGTCGGGCAGGAGGTTTCGACGTGAGCGACTACCAGGCGATCGTGATCGGCGCCGGACCCGGCGGGTACCCGTGCGGGATCCGCCTCGGGCAGCTCGGGGTCAAGACCCTGGTGATCGAGAAGGAGTACTGGGGCGGCGTGTGCCTGAACGTCGGGTGCATCCCGTCGAAGGCGCTGATCAACGCCAGCCACCGGTTCCAGGAGATGCGCCACGCCGACGAGATCGGGTTCGTCGTCACCGGAGAGGTGTCGGTGGACGCGGGCCGGCTCCAGGCGTGGAAGCAGACCGTCGTCGACAAGCTGACCGGCGGCGTCCGGACGCTGCTGAAGCAGAACAAGGTCGACATGCTGGTCGGCACCGCCAAGCTCGTGTCGCGGAACGAGGTCGAGGTGGTGACGCCCGAGGGCACCCGCCGGATCTCCGCCGACGCGATCGTGGTCGCCACGGGGTCCTCGCCGATCGAGATCCCCGGGTTCCGGTTCAGCGACGGTCCGATCCTCGACAGCACCAAGGCCCTCGCCCTGCCGACCATCCCGAAGCGGATGGTGGTGATCGGCGGCGGGTACATCGGGCTCGAGACCGGCGGGGTCTACGCGCGCCTCGGGACCGCGGTCACGGTGGTCGAGATGCTCGATCAGCTCCTGCCGGGGTTCGACCCCGACGTGGTCAAGGTGATCGAGCGCCGGATGAAGAAGGAGGGCACCGCCTGGCACCTGAAGACCAAGGCGCTCGGGTGGGAGCAGACGGACGACGGGATCGTGGTCCACGTCGAGACCCCGGACGGCAAGCAGGATCTGCGGTGCGACGTGGTCCTGGTGACGGTCGGGCGGCGGCCGAACACCCGCGACCTCGGGCTCGAGGGGCTCGGGGTCGAGATGAGCGGCCCGTTCGTCAAGGTCGATGCCAAGATGCGGACCAGCGTGCCCGGGGTGTACGCGATCGGTGACATCGTGGGCAACCCGATGCTCGCCCACAAGGCCACCCACGAGGGCGAGGTCTGCGCCGAGGTGATCGCCGGCAAGCCGGTCGAGTTCGACGCGAAGACGATCCCGGCGGTGGTGTTCACCGACCCCGAGATCGCGGTGGCCGGACTGACCGAGCCCGAGGCCCGGGCCAAGGGGCTCGACATCAAGGTCGGCAAGGTACCGTTCGCCGCCATCGGCAAGGCGATCGCCAACAATGCCACCGACGGGTTCGTCAAGGTCGTGATCGACGCGCAGTCGAAGCTGATCCTCGGGGTCACGATCGTCGGGGCGCACGCGTCGGACATCATCAGCGAGGCCGCGCTGGCGATCGAGATGAGCGCCGAAGCGCTCGACGTGGGGCTGACGATCCACCCCCACCCGACCCTCGGCGAGTCGGTGATGGAGGCCGCGAAGGCCGCGCTGGGCGAGGCGATCCACATCGTCAACCGGTGACCGGCGTTCGGCCGCGGTGGGCGGCGGTGGCGGTGGCGGTGGACCGCACCCGCGCCGAGCCACACCTGCTGCTGGTCCGGCGGGCGGCGCGGTCCGGAGACCCGTGGTCCGGGGACTGGGCGTTCCCGGGCGGGTTCGGCCAGGCGGACGACCCGGATCCAGAGGTCACCGCGCGCCGCGAGACCCGCGAGGAGGTCGGGCTGGTGCTCGGCGCGGCCACCGCGACGCTGCCGCGCCGGTGGATCGTCGACCCGTGGCGGCGGCGGTGGGTGGCGCTGGTCCCGGTGGTGTTCGACGCGGTCGAGGCGGCGCTCCACCCGGACCCGGCGGAGATCGCGGACGCCCGGTGGGTCCCGCGGTCGGCGCTGTCGACGGTCCAGCGCGAGTGGCTGCGGATCCGCGGGTCGATCCCGTGGTGGGCGCGGGTCCGGCGGTTCGACGGCGGGCGCGTGTGGGGGCTGACCGGCGCGATCCTCGACGACTGGAGCGCCGGGGCGTAGTCACGGCGGTGGGATCGACTTCTGGGCGTTGCACCGAGCTCGCGACGCGGGTCGGCGGCGCCCGACCCGAGCTGGGTCTGGGGATCCACAGGTCGAGCCGCCCGCGCGGAGCTCCGGGTGGCGTCCCGTCGGCCGCCACCGAGCCAGCGAACCGCACCGCATCCCGTCGACCTCGCGATCGGCGTGCCGCGGATTGTCACCATGGATGCGTCGACCGCGATCCGCATCCCGTGGGCCACGCACACGGGGGCGGGGCGGGCGCGGGCAGCTACCGGGGGACCGCGCCGAGCGCCTCGACCGCCGCCGCCACATC
>JBEBJW010000866.1:0-3861 GCA_040079715.1 Myxococcota bacterium
CCGGCACCCCGCACCCACCCCCGGCTGACCGCGGTCCGGCGCTCGTCGAGTTCCCTGACCGGGCCCGGTCCGCCCAATCGCCGCCGTTACCTCGGAGGGAATGGTCCGCCGGGGTGCGCGGTCGTACGTCGGACCGATGAACACCGACACCGACTGGACCTTCGACGGCACCTGGCCCCATCCCCCGCAGTGGTCCGCGACGCCCGACGGGCGGCTCCACTACGTCGACCTCGGCCCGCGCGAAGCGCCCCCGGTGGTGCTGCTGCACGGCAACCCGAGCTGGTCGTACCTGTACCGCGCGCTGATCGGGCCGCTGGTCGCCGACGGGCGGCGGGTGATCGCGATCGACCACCTCGGGTTCGGTCGGTCGGACCACCCCGCCGACCCGTCGGTGTACGCGATCGACCGCCACGTCGCGCGGCTCGCGGCGTTGCTCGGGTCGCTCGGGCTCGACCGGGTGACGCTGGTGGTCCACGACTGGGGCGCGCCGATCGGCCTCGCGTGGGCGGTCGACGCGCCGGACCGGCTCGCCGGGCTGGTGGTGCTCAACGGGTTCGTCCGCCCGCCGACCGTCGACGCGCCGCTCCCGATGCCGCTCGGGCTGCGGATGTTCCGGCTCCCGGGGGTCGGGGAGCTCGCGGTGCAGGGGCTCCACGGCCTGGTCCGGATGTTCCTGTTCCGCGCCGGTCGCGGAGACCCGCGCCCGCTCGATCCGACGGCGCAGCGGGCGTACCTCGCCCCGAACCCGACGTATGGCGCGCGGGCGGGGCAGCTCGCGTTCGCGCGGGCGTTCCCGGCGACCCCGGCCGAGCCGGCGGCGGCCCTGCTCGACCGGATCCACCGCGGACTCCCGGCCCTCCGGTCGGTACCGACGCTGCTCGTGTGGGGCGAGCGCGACGCGGTGTTCGGCCCGCCGACCCTCTCGGGGTGGCGGGCGGACCTGCCGCAGGCCCAGGTGGTCACCCTGCCGGACGCGGGGCACTTCGCGCTCGAGGACGCGCCGGACGCGGTGGTGGGCGCGGTGCAGGCGTTCCTCCGCCGGTGACACCGGTCGCGCTCGGACCGCGACGGCCCGTGGCCCGCTCGCCGAGCCTACAGGACCTGGATCAGCCGCTCGCTGATGATCACGTTGTCGGACGCGTCGGTCTCGGCCAGGGTGCCGTACGGGTTGACGCCAGCGCACATCCAGTACATCCCGGCGGCCAGCGTCGACGGGACGTTGTACCCGGACGGGGACTCGGAGGTGGGCGAGTTCGCGACCACCTTGACCAGTCGGGTGCCGACGGTCACGTCGTCGGCGTCGAAGCAGGTGAAGTCGTTCGACAGCGTCCAGACCACGTCGACCGTGTAGGTGCCGGTGCCGTCGACCGCGAGCGTGATCGGGGCCGGGCCGCTGGTCTCGCCCGGGACCGACCCCACCGCGAGCGTCTGGCCGTGGGTCACCTGCCAGCTCGGCGGCGCGCCGTCCGACGACCACACCTCGAGCTGGGTGCGATCGGTGGTGCTGGGGGACACCCACTTGCCGAGCACGAAGTTCTTGCCGGTGCTGCTGTCGCCCTTCAGCGCGACCATCCCGGCGTAGTCGTTCTCGTGGATCCGGAACTTGCCGCCGAGCTCGGCAGCGGTCCGGCGCTCCATCACCGACACGGGGTCGTTCACG
Source organism: Myxococcota bacterium (assembly GCA_040079715.1). Taxonomy (GTDB): domain Bacteria; phylum Myxococcota_A; class UBA796; order UBA796; genus JACKER01. The sequence continues at coordinate 1,661 of JBEBJW010000866.1, forward strand.
TGGTCGAACCCGATCGCGTGTCCGAACTCGTGGACCATCGCGGCGGGCAGCGAGTACGTGGTGGTCGCCGACTCCATGCCCCACGACGGCGGGTTGTCGGTCCAGCTCCAGGTCAGGCCCGCGTAGGCGGCGAGCGTGTCGTCGTCGACCGGCTCGATGTCGGCCTCGGTGATGTTGCAGGTCGCCGCGTCCACGATCCAGCTCGTCAGCGCGAGCACCGAGGTGGGCTGGGCGTGCACGCTGACCATGTGGGCCATCGACGCGTCGCCGACCTCGTTCAGCAGGTCGTTGTGGATCGGCCCGATCCCCATCGCGGCCATCGTGTAGTTCCACGCGTAGCCGCGGTTGCGACGACCGACGCCGCCGTCCCACTGCTCGGCCGCGTCGATCACCGCGGCCTCGTAGGTGGCGTCCCAGTCGTTGTCGATGTCGACGAGGTACCAGGTGGCCCCAGCGCCCGGGGCCACGATGTTGCCGCACGCGCTCGACGTGGTCTGCGTCCACCCGAGCGCGACCCCGCTGAGGAGGGTCCACGCGATCATCGCGCACCTCCCGCGCACGCCGCGACCGCCTCGATCGCGTCGTCCCACCGCATCGCCGCGAGGTACCCCACGTCGTCGGCGGCGTGGTCCGGCAGCTCGTGACACGGCAGCTCGGCGATCGGCGCCCCCTGGCCGTCGAGCGCGACCGCGACGCCGTCGGCGCCGAGCTGCCGCTGCAGCACGCCCACCTGCCAGTCGACCAGCCGCCACGCGCCCTGAGTCCACGGAGCGGCGTGGACCACGAGCTGGTCTCCGACCTCCGGATGCGGCGTGCCCGGGACCACGAACAGGCGACCGTCGGGGAACGGGCCCTCGTTCAGCGCGATCGTCATCGTCGCGCCCGGCGCGCCGCGGATCGCGCGGTCCACCGCGACCTCCACCATCGTGAACGGCAGCCCGCCGCGCATCGTGTGCCCGATCTGCACGACGTGCCCCACCGCGACCACCTGCGACCACGCCTCGACCTGCGCGAGCGGCACGTCGACGAACGACGTCGCGCGCGCAGCGTTCACCGCCAACAGCAGCACCATGGGTTCCCTCCGATCGGAGCCTGCGCCCCGCGATCCGGAGGTCACCCACGCCCGCCGGACGCGCTGTCGCAGCAATGTCGCAGCCCGCACGCGGGTCTCCGCCCGGCCGGTGGGCGCGGGGCCGTGGGCGTCTCCGGTCGTTCCGTGCGACGATCCGCGCGGAGGTCGACGTGCTGTGGACGCTGTGGGTCGCGTGTACGAAGCCGGCCCCGACGCCCGAAGGGGACTCGGGATCCACCCCGGTGGAGACGCCGTCCGGATCCGGCGCACCGGCCACCGGGACCCCCACGGAGCCCACCGGAGACACCGGACCCACCGGCGGGACCGCGCCCACCGGCGACACCGGCGCGCCGCCCGATCCGTGCGCCGGGTACGCGTTCTGCGAGGACTTCGAGGACGGCGCCGCGGGCCAGACCCCGCCCGGCTGGTCCGACTACTGGGGCTGGGACGGCAGCGGCTCGCGGGCGGTGCTGTCGGACGAGCAGCACCACGGCGGCGCCCGGTCGCTGAAGAGCGCGGTGGGCACGAACGGCCAGTACCGCGTGTCGCACCCGGTCGACCCCGCACTCGCCCAGCACCACTGGGGCCGGGTGTTCTACCTGGTCCAGACCCCGGTGGCGCTCGACGGCCAGTACGTCCACAACACGTTCGTCGCGTTCGGCCGGCCCGACTCCGAGAACGGCAACGAGTCGCGGCTCGTGGACACGGTAGTGGACCCGACCGGCGCCCACCAGTTCCTGTTCAACGTCCCGGACGACTCGTGCTGCGCGTCGTCGTCGTACGACTACCGATACGAGGGCGGCTGGCACTGCGCCGAGTGGTACGTCGACGGCGCGACCGAGAGCTTCCGGTTCTACGCCGACGGGGTCGAGGTCGGCGAGCTCGCGTTCGACGGGGTCGCCGGCGCGCACATCGCGGCGTTCGACGAGATCGTCGTCGGGTGGATCAACTACCAGTCGCCCAGCACCCCGAACGTCGGGTGGTTCGACGACCTCGCGCTCGACGATGAGCGGATCGGGTGCGCTGAATTGATGCGCCTGCGTCCCACCCCATCCGGCAAATCTCGTCCCGGTCCGGGCGTGGTGTTCGGTCCGATCGGTACGAGATTTCCGGCGGGGCCCCGACACTC
>JBEBJW010000867.1:0-3841 GCA_040079715.1 Myxococcota bacterium
ACGCGGGATCACCAGGAGCTGGTCGTGCTCGAGCGGACCGCCTGGGGCACGACCCGGCGGACCACCCACGGCGGCGTCGCATTCGTGCCGCTGATCTAGGAGATCGGGAGCGGGCGCGCCATGGCCCTTCACCATTTCCGGGACCTCAGGTCACGCTCCGCCGAGCAGATCCGTGATCAGCCGCCCGGTCACCGTCACCCCGAGGTACAGCCCCACCTCCGGCGTCTCCCACCCGGACGTCGTCGGCAGGTCGCCCGACGCCGGGACGGGGTCGCCCGCCGAGACGCCACTATCTTCGTCCAGGGCGACGCCTTGGTACACGCTCGCGCCCGCAGTCAACCCGAGGCCGGTGTACGGGAACACGCTCCCACCGAGCACGAAGCCACCGTCGAGGTTCGTCGGGTCCAGGCCCAGGGTGACCGCAGGGACCCAGTCGGTCGGCCGGCTCGCCTGCTGGTCGACCCGGAACAGGTGGAGGTTCAACGCGACCAGGGCGCGCGGGCCACCGACCGCCTCGTCTCGATCCACGTAGGGCTCCTCCGCGCCGTCGGCAGTGCGAGTGCCCGCGGAGAACGAGCCGTGCCGGCCGAAGTCGAACCCGTAGCCCACGCCGATCGACACCCGGTACAGGTCATGCACGTCGATCGTGGTTTCCGCCTCGGAGACCTGGTCACCATTGGTGACCTTCACCGCATACGTGAGGCTGTCGGCGCACTTCATGCCGTGCCGCAGCTCCACCAGGGTGAAGGTCGGGGCCTGGTCGCCCTGGAATCTGCCGAGCGACTCCACCAGAGAGCCGGACACCCGGGTCTCGACCACCTCCCCACACGCCACGACGTCGAGTTCGGCCGTGGTCCCCTGGACCAACAGCGCCAGCACCCGGACGGTCTCGTGCTCCCGGATGAAGTCGGGCAGCTGGCCCATCGGCCTTCCGTCCGGTCCGTGGACAACCACGTAGTCGTCGCCTGCTCGGTCCAGCTGGGTGGGGTCCTCTCGCTTCAGCCGCTCGAGTTCGGCTCGGACCAAGTCCATCACCGACCGCTCGGGCACCAGCACCGATCGCACGACGAGATCGACACTGCAGATCGCCGCGCCCGCCTGAGTGACCTCCAGCTTCGCTCCCTCCGGGACTGCGGCCAGGCTGATCGCGTCCTGCGACAGAGAAGCCGTTTGGCCGGCGACGGTGAGCGTCAGAGGCTCGCCCGGCGGGCTCCCGAGCCACTTCACAGTCAGGCCGTCGTCCCCGGCCGACAAGTCGGGGGCATCGCAGATCCTACGGGCGACATCGATCGTGACGTCTCCCTCGACCGAAGTAGACGCCCTGGCGGCAAGAGCCCAGAACATGAGAATCATGACGACACCTCAGCAGATTGGGGTTGCGTGGAGCCGCGCGAGCGATGTGTCGCACGGCAGGAAGAAGCTGTGGTGGTCGGTCCGCCCCACCAAGGTGCCGATGGCGCGCCGGCACCGATCGAACAGCAACGTCCCGGAGTCTCCGGCCCGGCTGCACGCGTCGGTCCTGATCAAGCCCCGGAACTGGGTTCCCTGGAACGGATACGTCACACCGACGTCGCGGACGGTGGTGGCATCGACGCGCCCGTTGTCCGCGTGGAACAGGAGGACCTCCGCGCCCACCAGCTGAAAGTCGACCGCGCGGACGCCCGTGAGCTGGCTGCCGTCGCGGAGGTGTGCTGCCGTCGACGACAACGGGCCCTGGACCTCGAGCAGCGCGTGGTCCAGTCGATCCCCGAACCACCGTCGCGCGACGACGGCCGGTCCCTGGTGCGTCACCACGCTCCACTGCTCCTGCTGGGCGACGTGTGCGGCGGTGAGCAGGAACTTCGCGCCACCGCGCTCGACGACCAGTCCGACCGCCCCTCGCAGCGGAGTCGGGCCGGCGTCGACCTGGCGACCGACCATCGACTCGAAGCGTCCCTGGCCGCCGCTCTCCTGCACATCGACCGGGACCCAGCGACCTTCGACCAGAATCGCGGGAGGGAAGACCTTCCGGTTCAGGCGGGCGAGCGCCGTCGGTGAGAGCTTCGCTGCGACGTTCACCACCAGACCAACCTCGGCCTCGGCTGCTGCCGGGTATCGGCCGCCCCTGCTCCGATGACCCACGTGAATGGACATCACTGCTCGGCGCGCTCGCCAGGGGCGCACCAGAGCCAGGGCCGCGATCATCAGCTCGTCGGACCGGGAACCGGACATCTCGACCTCCGATGCAGAGCAGGGCCTTGCCCGCACGGCAGGCTCGACCCTGGTTCGAACGTGATGCTGAGGACGTCAGCGGACTCACTGTCCGGTGCGGAGGACCCGGTGGGCCTGACGGGCCATGGGGAGCGGCGTCTGCCCTACGGCCGACACCGACCGAAGCGACGCCGGGGGCGGGCTCGGCGCCGGCTGCTCGGCGTTCTGTACGGCGCCGGAGAGGGCCGCCATCGCGGTCCGCACCGCTCCGCCACGCGCCAGGTCGGCCACCCCTCCGACCGCGTTCCGGAGCTCCTGCAGCAACCCGACCAGCGAGTGCATCGGGCCAGAGCCGGTGCCGATGGCGATCCCAGTCATGACCACGTCGAGACCTTCGGGCAGCGGGAGGCCGACGGCGAGGAACATCCGGAAGTGCCCGGCCAGGCTCAGCGCGACGCCGATGGTCAGGCTGCCGATCACGGTCACCGCCCGCTTCGCCCCGACGTACTGCGGGGACCGGATCGTCTCTTCGATCCGCGCCTTGGCGTTCGTGAGCTGGGCTTCGGCCAGGGCGATCGCCTCGGACCCGTGTGGTTCTGCGCCCTTCTCCGCAGCTTCGGCAACGGCGATCTCGGCCTTTCGTACTTCTCTCTCCATCCAGTTCGCGATGGCGGCCGTGGTGCCGAACGTCTTGCCGGTCGCGAGCACCAGGCTCTCGTACCAGCTGAACACCGCCTCCCAGAACCGCTCGATCGCGAGCGCGAGCGCGAGGTACGGCGCGATCATCGCCGCGACGTCGACCGGGGAGGGTGGAGGCGTGGGCCCTGCCTCTTGCCCGAGCAGGACCGCGACGCCGAGAAACAGGACGACCGATACGGCGGGGACGACCCACCGCAGCCAAGAGGGCATGATTGACTCCTGTCGAGGTTGAAACGTCAGACGGCGGGTTCAGGGGAACGTCTTCCAAGGATGGGCGGGGTCTCCGCCTGAGTGGGCGTTGGACCTCCGATGGACCTGAAGCGGGCCTTCGAAGCCGAAGGCCTGCTTCGCAGCGTCCCACACCGCTCCCACGTAGGTCTCCAGGTCCGCGTCGGTTCGGACGCGGTCGGCGTCCGTCTCGGTGTAGTCGCGGTGGGTCGCGGGCTTGTGCTCCTGCCCATCCCACCACTCGAACGAAGCGGCCGACCCCTTCCCCTCGATGACCTCCCCGTAGGCGAACCGCCGCTGACCGGCACCGTCCCGGTAGGGCAGGTTCATCCCCCAGTTGATCGGGATGCCCTGTTGGTTGGTCGCCGTGGTGACCCAGGTCCCGTCGCCGTACGGTTGGCCATGGGCATAGGGAGACGGAGGAGCCGGCTGCTGCAGTTTGGCCAGCGCGTCGGACCCGGTCACCCACAAATTGAACAGGGGGCGGACCTCCTCGCCCAGCGCCGACAGCAGCGCGCCGGTGGTGAGCGTCCCGTTCTTGTAGCTCTGGTGGACCTCCTCGAGGACTTTTCGGAGCTTTCGGCCCTGGCCATTCAGGGTCCAGGCGATCGCCTCCATCACCTTCGGTCCGAGGGTGTAGGCCTCAGGTGGCGTCCGGCGGTCTCGCTCCTGCTGAACGACAACTACACTTCCCCAGCGACGACAACTACACCTCCCCACCTGA
>JBEBJW010000868.1:0-3840 GCA_040079715.1 Myxococcota bacterium
GCGCCGGCCTCGACGACGCCGTCGCCGCCGCGGAGGGGGCGGGCCGGCTGGTGGTCGACGGCGACCGGATCTACGCCGCCGAGCTGTACCGGTGCGAGGTCCAGCTCGCGACCGATCTCGGGGTGCTCGCGGCGCGCAGCCGGGCGAACCCGCCGGCGCCCGCGGCCGAGATCGAGCAGGCCGAGCGGTGGCTCGGGGTCGAGCTCGATCCGTCCCAGCGGGCGGCCGCAGCGAGCGCGCTCCGGCCGGGGGTCACGGTGATCACCGGCGGTCCCGGGACGGGAAAGACCACCCTGGTGCGGGTATTGTTGCGCGCGCTGCACGAGCGGAACGCGGAGGTCCGGCTGGCGAGCCCGACCGGCCGGGCCGCGCGTCGGCTCGAGGAGGCGACCGGGGCCGCCGCGTCGACCCTCCACCGCCTGCTCGAGTTCGACCCGTCCGAGGGGCGGTTCCGCAAGGGGATCGGCGAGCCGCTCGACACAGGCGCGATCGTGGTCGACGAGGCGTCGATGGTCGACGTGCAGCTCGGGTGCGCGCTGCTCGAGGCGTCACCGCTCGACGACCCGCGCGCCTCGCTGGTGCTGGTCGGCGACGTCGATCAGCTCCCGAGCGTGGGTCCGGGCCAGGTCCTCCGCGATCTGATCGCCAGCGACGCGATCCCGGTCGCCCGGCTCGACACCCTCCACCGCCAGGCCGCGGGCTCGGGGCTGATCGTCGCCGCGCGCGAGATCCAGGCGGGGCGGGTGCCGGTGTCCGGCGAGGCGTCCGGCGCGTCCGACGTGTTCCTGCTCGATCGGCGGGACCCCGAGGACGCCGCCCGGACGGTGGTGAAGGTCGTGTCGGAGCGGCTGGCGGATCGGGGGTTCGATCCGCGGTCGGACGTGCAGGTCCTGGCGCCGACCCGCCGCGGCCCCCTCGGGACCGAGCGGCTGAACCTCCTGCTCCAGGGCGCGCTCAACCCCGAGACCCGGGCGATCACCCGCGGCGACCGTTCGTTCCGGGTGGGCGACCGGGTGATCTGCACCCGGAACCGGTACGACGTGGAGGTGTTCAACGGCGACATCGGCCGGATCCAGGACCTCGACGAGCGGCGCCTGTCGATCGCGTTCGACGGCCGGACGGTCGAGTGGGACCGCGACGACCTCGGGATGTTGGACCTCGCGTACGCGATCACGGTCCACAAGAGCCAGGGCAGCGAGTACCCCGCGGTGGTGGTCGCCATGCACGACGCCCACGGGATCATGCTGCGGCGGAACCTGTTCTACACGGCGTGCACCCGCCCGAAGCGGTTCCTGTGCGTGGTCGGCAGCCCGGACGCGTGGAGGCGGGCGGTCCGGTCGATCGGCGGCGACGACCGGAACACCGCGCTCGCCGAGCGGCTGCGCGACATACGCCACCCACGGGAGGGCGCGTGAACGTCGGATCGGTGGTCGGGGCCGTGGTCGCCCCGCTGTTCGCGGCCGGGAGCGCGGCCCGCGACGCGCGATTGTTCCACCCGGTGGGGGTGGTCCACCGGGCGTCGGTCGCGCCGATCGCCTCGGCCACCGACGGCGACCACCCGGTCGGGCGGCGGCTCGCCGGCGCGGCGATCGTGCGGTTCTCCGGCGCGATCTGGCGCCGCGACCGCAGCCCCGACATCCTCGGGATGGCGATCCGGTTCAAGAACGACCGCCCGATGACGATCGAGGTCGCCGACGAGGACCAGGACCTGGCTCTGGCGACGATGGCGAGCGTGTTCCTGCTGCCGGTCGCGCTGCTCACCACCCGGTCGCACGATTATCTCGCGAACCGGTACACCGGCGCCGGGTGGTTCGAGGTCGACGGGCTCGGCCGGGTGCGGCTGCTGGTCGACGCGATCCGCCGCCCGCCCGCTCGGACCCGACCGTCGCCGGGGACCCCGGACCGGGACGAGCGGCTCGACCGCGCGGTCACCGACCACGAGGCCGTCCTTCGGTTGTCGGCGATCCGCATCGATTCGTCCGGGCGGACCGCGATCCCCGTCGCGACGATCACCCTCGGTCCGCGGTGGGTGGTCGACCAGCAGGCGCTCCGGTTCGACCCGTTCCGCGACGGGCTCGGGATCCGCCCGGTCGGCCTGATCCAGGCGATCCGACGTCCGGTGTACGCCGCGAGCCAGCGGGCGCGCGGGGCGGGCTGATCGCGGCGCCGGGGATCACCCCGGCGGGTTCGCGGTCCCCTCGGTGACGAGCCCCGCCGCGACGTGGTCGACGAACGATCGGACCCGCGCGACCAGCGTCGCCGCTGGCGGCCACACCGCCCACAGCTCGAACGGCTCGAGCCAGTAGCCCGGCAGCACGAGCTGGAGGGCGCCGGTCCGGAGGTCGTCGGCGACCACGTAGTCCTGGAGGATCGTGATCCCGGTGCCGGACAGCGCGGCGTGCCGCTGGAGGAGAGAGCTGTCGGTGCGGAGCGGGCCGTCGAGCCGCACCTCGTGCCGGCCGTCCGCGCCGTACACCACCCGGGTCTCCGGGCCCGACCCGCGCGACCAGACGATCATGTCGTGCCGCGCGAGGTCGCTCGGGTGCCGGGGGTGGCCGCGGGCGGCGAGGTACGCCGGCGACGCCACGAACCACTCCTCGAACCGCGCCAACCGGCGGGCGGTCAGGGTCGAGTCCGGCAGCGGTCCGCCCCAGATCCGCAGCGCGAGATCGAACCCCTCGCGGACCACGTCCACCACCCGCTCGTCCAGGAACAGGTCCACCCGGACGTTCGGGAAGTTCGCGTGGTACGCCGGCAACAGCGGCGCGACCCGCAGCACCCCGAACGCCGGCGAGGTGGTGACGCGCAGGGTCCCGGTCGGGACCTCGCCCGCCTGGCGGAGCGAGGCCTCGGTCTCGTCGACCTGGTCGAGGATCGCGACGCACCGCTCGTAGTACGCCCGCCCCTCGGCGGTGGCGTGCAGCGATCGGGTGGTGCGGTGGAGGAGGCGAGTGGTCAGGTGCCGCTCGAGGTCGGCGATCGTCCGGGACACCGACGCCGGCGACAGCCCGAGCCGCCCGGCCGCCCGGCCGAACCCGCGCTCCTCGATCACCGCGCGGAACACCGCCATCGCCTGGAGCCGATCCATTGTTTCGCCTCGCGAGTCTAAGTCGTTCGACCGCAGCCATTATCGCGAAATCTGCACCACTGTACATGGCGGGTGGAGGTCGCGATGTTCGTTCTCCCGTTGGTGCAGGGGTGGTCGTCCGGGGTCGCGGTCGCCGCAGACAGCGCGTGCGAGCCCCACGCGATCGAGGAGGCCCGCGCGGCGTGGTCGGGCGCGGCGGCGGTGGTCGTGCGCGGCCTGGAGGCCGAGGTCGAGGTGGTCGCCGGGGCCGGCGACGCGGTGGTGGTGTCCGGGTCGGCGTGCGGCGATCCGGCGGTGTCGGCGGTCCGACGCGGCGACGTGATCACCGTGTCGGCGAAGCGGTCGCGGGGGGCGGCGTTGACCCTGACCGTGGCGGTGCCGTCGTCGACCCCGGTGCTGTCGGTCCAGGAGCTCACCGGAGACCTGGTGATCCACGGGGTCGAGGCGCGGGTCGCCGTCGTGTCGAGCGTCGGGACGATCGACGTGACGGACGCCGCGTCGCTCCGGATCGCGTACGGCGCCGGCGACGTCTCGGTCGACGGGCTCGGCGGGGATCTCGTGGTCGACCGGCTGGCGGGCGTGGTGACCGCCCGGCGGGTCGGCGGCGACGTGGTGGCCGACGGGGTCACCGGCGACGTCACCGTCGACGACGTGGCGGGGGACCTCGCGGTGCGCGGGTCCGGTGGGCGGGTCCTGCCGACCAACGTCCGGGGGACGGTCGACCTGCCGTGAGCCTCCGACGGGGCCACCGC
>JBEBJW010000869.1:0-3834 GCA_040079715.1 Myxococcota bacterium
GCGCACGCCCCCATCGCGGTCTACGGCTCGCCGGTCGCGCCAGCGATCCGGTTCGAGGACCGGGCGCCCGCGGCATGCACCCAGCGATCGCGCCACCGATCCGCCCGGGGACGGGCGCCCGCGGCATCCACCCACCGATCGCGTCACCGATCCGCCCGGGGACGGGCGCCCGCGGCATCCACCCACAGCGGATCCACCGCGGTCGGCCGACGGGACGCCACCTGGCGCTCGGTGCCGCCGGACGACGGGCGGATCCCCCATCCGCACGACCACGACCACGACCACCACCACCACCACGTCGAGCCGCGGCGCTCCCGGCGGGCCGAGCGACGACCCGCGCCCCGACGGCGTGGTCGTGGTCGTGGGTCGTGGTCGTGTTCGTGTTCGAGGGGGCGTGGTCGTGCTCTGGACGCGCGGCGCGCGGCGGGAGAGGTTGGGACCCGATGTACCGGTACGACTGGATCGCGCGCCCCGAGCAGGTCGGGGACCAGACGTTCGACCTCGTGGCCCTGCGGGACTTCGAGGCGGCGGTGACCGAGCTCCTCGACCACGTGCTCGCCGGCGGCGATCGCGCGTGGTTCGAGGACCGGTGCCCGATGTTCGGGGTGGTGTGGCCCTCGGCGCGGGCCCTCGCCGCCCGCCTCGCCGCCGAGGAGCTCGCGGGGCTCCGGCTGCTCGAGCTCGGGTGCGGACTCGGCCTGCCGAGCCTGGTCGCGGCCCGCCGCGGGGCCCACGTCGTGGCGACGGACCAGCACCCCGACGCCGCCGAGCGCCTGGCCGACAACGCCCGCCGCAACGGGGTCGCGCTCCGGTTCTGCGCGTTCGACTGGCGGGGCGAGATCCCGCCGGACGTGCCCGAGCGCGGGTTCGACCGGGTGGTCGCGAGCGACGTGCTGTACGCCCCGGACCAGCCGGCGGCGGTCGCGGCGGCGTTCGACCGGTTCCTGGCCCCGTCCGGCCGCGGGCTGCTCGCGGATCCGGGACGGCCGTGGCTCCAGGCGTTCGCCGACGCCGCCCGCGACCGGGGGCTGCGGGTCGAGGTGGACGTCGCGCTCGACGCGTTCGTGCTCGAGGTCCGGCGGGGCTGAGGCCCGGCTCCGCTACTGGATGTCGGTCGACCGGGCGCGGGGGCGGATCTCGAGCACCCGGCCGTCGGACGTCTCGACCTCGACCCGGGCGGTGACGGTGAACAGCTCGTGCAGGAACGCGTCCGCGGCGCTGTCGCGGTCGAGCGTGGGCCGGTGGCGATCGATCACCCGGAGCACGCCGTCGAGCGCGGTCGGATCCTCCGGCGGGCAGTACGCCCGGAACCCGATCGGCGCCTTCCGGTCCGCCTTGTCCGACACGGTCAACCGGACGTACGGGTCCCCGGTGCGCTCGCCGGTGTCTGCCGCGACGTGCTCGTCGAACAGCCACAGGGTGCACTCGAGCACCGCCCGCTCGTTGAAGTGCCGCCCGACGCCGATCGGGCTGATCGCGAACCCCGAGCCGCCGGTCACGAACTTGTGCCAGTTGCGCGTGTCGTTCCACCCGAGGGTGTCGAGCGCGTCGACGAACCGCTCGAGCAGGTCGCGCTCGGTCCGCGACAGCTCCTCGAACCGCACCCCGGTGTCCTCGCTCGTCGCGAGCAGGGTCGCCGTGTCCTCGCGCTCCGGGCGGTCCGGGTGGTCGAGCCCGAGGCGGGCGCACAGGTCGGACCGGTCGAGCACCTCGAGCCCGTGCACCGCCAGCGCGTTGGTGGTGTTCGCCCCGTAGACCCACGCCCCCGGGCTGGTGGCGATCGCGACCAGCACGTCCTTCTGGAGCGGGGACGGCGGCTCCTCGTACCCGTCCGGCAACGCGGCCTGGAGCAGGAACTCGATCAGCGGCGGGGCGGTCCGGTGGCTCGACATCCCGGCCAGCACCCGCGCGAGCGCCCGGAGCGACGCCGCGTCGGTCGAGGCGGGATCGAGCAGCTCGACCGGCTGGGGCAGCGCCTGCGGGGCGACCGTCGCCGCGACCTCGGCCAGCACCGCGTACGCGTCCGGGTCGATCGCCCGGAGCGTCGGCAGGCCCGCGCGCATCAGCCCGATCTGGGCCGCGAGGCGGGAGGGTCCCCGGCTCGACTTCGCGAACCGCTCGAGCACCGCCGGATCCGGCCGGGTCCGCCCGGCGGCGAGCGCGTACAGCGCCACCAGCCGCTCGCCCTCGTCGTCCCCGACCGCCAGGCGCTTCGCGAGCACCGCCCCGTCGTCGGCCCACGCGAGCGCGACGATCGCCGCGATCCGCTCGACCTCGTCGGCCGACCCGAGGCGCCGCTCGAGCACCGGGATCCCGGCCTGGAGCCGGTCGAGGGTGTCCGCGTGCCACGGGTCGTCGCCGAACGAGGCCGACCGGCCGGTGTCGGCGAGGAACAGCAGCAGCAGCGCCCGATCCGGCGTCTGGTCGTCGTCGATCAGCGCGAGCAGGAACGGGATCGCGACCGGGGTGGCCGGGTACAGCGTGCCCTGGTGCCACAGGTTGCCGTACAGCGCGTCGAGCGCGGCCTCGCGGATCCCCGCGTCGGCCGAGCTGAGCGAGCGGATCTGGCGCGGGACGTCGGTCGCGGCGCCGTACGCGTGCTCGAGCGCGCCCCAGTCCACGCCATCCAGGCCGGTCGTCATCGTTCCCCCACCGCGCGGCGGGTGCAGCGTACCACGCGGCCCCGCGACCGCCCCCGTGTCCGGCGTTACGTCGCGCCGGAGGGGGTCCGATGGGCGGCGTACCGGAGTGGCTCGCGCCGGCGACCGGGGTGGTGGCGCTCGGGTCCGGCGTCGCGCTGGTCGGGCTGTACGCGTACGGGCGGTCGGTCCCGGAGACCCACCACACCGAGGTCCACGCGACGATCCCCGAGGCCCCCGACGCCGCGTGGGCGCTGGCGGTCGACTGGAAGCAGCGGCCCACCTGGCGGCCGGACGTGGCCCGGATCGGGGAGATCGACGACATCGCCGGGCGCCCCACCTGGCGCGAGCTCGATCCCGGCGGGGATCGGTTCGACTTCTCGATCGAGACCGAGGTCCGCCCGACCCTGGTGCTGGTCGCGGCCCGGCCGGAGGACCTCGGGATGGAGGTCCGGTGGACCTGGACGATCGAGCCGGCCCCGGGCGCGACCGGGGAGGAGGGGACCCGGATCACGATCGCCGAGGACGCGTCGATCGACAACGAGCTGTTCCGCGGGTGGTGGGCGCTGACGGTCGGGCCGTACGCCGCGATCGAGCCGGACCTCGCCGCGTTCACCGCCGCGCTGGGGCATCCTGCCGTCCCGGAGCGCTGATCCCGGCCCGACCGCTCACCCCGCCGGGCGACGGAGCGGCCGGAGCGCGCCCTCCCACTTCACCAGCTCGTCCAACATCGTCGCCGCAGCGGCCGCGAGGCCCGGCTCCGGGGCGAACGGACCGGCGGGATCCGGCAGGAACCGGGTGAACATCGGGATCGACACCGCCTCCGGCACCGGCATCATCTTGAGCGTGGTGACGAGCTGCTTCGTCATCGCGACCGACCGGGTGCCGGCGGAGACCCCGCCGTAGCTGACGAACCCGACGGGCTTGTACGCCCACTCGTGCAGCAGGTAGTCGAGCGCGTTCACCAGCGACGGTGGCGTGCCGAAGTTGTACTCCGGCGTCACGAACACGAACGCGTCCGCCCGGGCCACCGACGCGCTCCACGCCTGGGTGTGCGCGTGCTCGTACCGCTGGAGGCGGGGGTGGTGCGGCTCGTCGAACAGCGGCAGCCCGACGGCCGCGAGGTCCACCGGCACCACCTCGAACCGGCCGTGCGCCCGCGCCTGCGCGACGAACCAGTCCGCGATCTTCGGCC
>JBEBJW010000870.1:0-3829 GCA_040079715.1 Myxococcota bacterium
GGGCTGGGGAGGTCGGCGCTCAGTCCGCGGTGGGCAGGCTCAGCACGTCGCACGCCGCCCGGCGGACGACCGCGCTCGCGACCGCTCCGAGCATGATCCGCGCGAGCCCTTCGCGCTCCCGGTTGCCGACCAGCAGCAGATCGTACTCCACCGACATCTGGATCAGCATCTCCTCGGGCTCGCCGCGACGGACCTCGGCCCGGCCGCGGTGCGGCTCGTCGACGTGCGCGTTCAGCATCGCCTCGAGCTTCGCCCGGACGGTCTCCTTGACCGCGACCCAGTCGCCCCGGTGCGCCGCCGCCGCGTACGCGACGTGGACCGTGCCGCCGAGCCACCCGGCCCACCGGTTGGCCCACTCGAGCACCCGGGTGGGCGCGGGGCCGTCCACGTCCACCCCGACGACCAGCCGCGGCGCCGGACCGGCCGGGCGCTCGCCGCGCGGGACCAGGACCGGACACTTCGCGTGGCGGAGGACCCGGGTCGCCATCGGGCCGTGGAGCAGCCGCTCGAGCGCCGGCGGCTCGCGCGAGCCGACCACCAGGACCGCGTACTCCGGCGACAGATGGACGAACCCGTCCTGCGGATCGCTCCGCTCGATCCGGGCGACGCCGCGGATCGCGGGATCGACCGCGTCGAACAGCCGCTCGAGCCGCGAGCGGCTCTCGGTCGCGTCGACGCCGTCCGGCGCGAAATACACGAGGTCCAGCGTCGCCCCGATCCGGGACGCGTAGAGGGCGGCGCGCTCGACGAGCCACTCGTGGCCGGTCGCGCGCAGGTCGATGCCCACCAGGGCACGCATTCGAGTTCCTCCGAGCGGCACGTTGTATCAGAGCGCGCGCGCCGACGCGACGGTGGCCCGTGCCGACCCGATCCGCGCGGGTCCGACCCGGATCCCCGCGGCGCGCGTCGACGCCTGGTGCGACGGTCGGTAACCCGCTCGCCGGCGCGGTCCACCGATCCGGATCCCGAGGTCACGGCCATGGTGGTGCTGCTGTCCCTGGTGCTCGGCCAGGCCCGCGCGTCGGGCGGGGCCGAGGAGGCAGAGGTCACGTTCCGACTCGCCGCGGACGCGTACGCCGCCGGTCGGTTCGACGAGGCCCTGGCGTCGTTCCTGGCGTCGAACCGGCTCGCGCCGAACCCCGCCGTCGCGTTCAACATCGCGCGGTGCTACGCCCGGACCCACCGGTACGCCGAGGCCTACCGGTGGTTCAGCGTCGCCGCCGCCGGGCTCGACGATCCGGAGGTGAAGGCCGCGATCGGCCGCGAGCTCGACGAGATCGTCCCGAAGGTCGTGGTGTACGACATCGTCAGCGATCCGCCCGGGGCCTCGGTGTACGTCGACCGGATCGATCTCGGCGTGGTCGGGGTCACCCCGCTCGAGCTCGCCCTGATGCCGCGGACCGAGCCGCGGACGTTCCTGTTCGCGCGCGACGGCTACCGCGACGCGACCGTGTCCGGCGCGGTGGTGACCCGGGGTGAGCGGGTCGCGGTCGAGGCCGCCCTCTCGCCGATCGTCGGGACCGTCGCGCTCGAGGCGCCCCCCGGGACGCGGGTCCACCTCGGCTCCCCCGACGGCGCGGTCGTGTGCGACGCCCCGTGCGACGGCCGGCTGGCCCCCGGCAACTGGGTCCTGTACTTCGTCCGCGACGGGTACCGGCCCGCGGTGCGCCAGATCGACGTCGTCGCCGACGCGACCCAGCGCCTGGCGGTCACCCTCGAGCCGAACACCGGGTCGCTGGTGATCGGGGCGTCCGAGCGCGGCGCGACGGTCGAGATCGACGGGGTGGTGGTCGGGTTCACCCCGACGGTCGCGTCCGCGGTGGCGGTCGGGTCGCGCCGGGTCCGGGTGTCCCGCCCCGGGTACGAGCCGGTGGAGCGGATCGTCACCGTCGAGGTCGACCGGCAGCTGGTGATCGACGACCTCGAGCTGATCCCGGTGAACGAGGTGACCGCGGTCAGCCGGCGGGCGGAGCGGGCCGAGCTCGCGCCGGCCTCGGTCACGATCCTGTCGACCGAGGAGCTGCGCGCGTTCCGGTACCCGACGATCTACGAGGCGCTGCGCGGGGTCCGCGGGATCTCGCTCACCTACGACTCGATCTACGGGAGCGCCGCGGTCCGCGGGCTCGGCCAGGCGAACGACTTCGGCAACCGGCTGCTGGTGCTGTCGGACGGGGCCAGCCTGAACGACAACATCCTGTACCAGTCGTTCATCCGGTACGACGGGCGGGTCGACCTCGGCGGCGTCGACCGGATCGAGGTCGTGCGCGGGCCCGGCAGCGTGCTGTACGGCACCGGTGCGGTGTCCGGCGTGGTCAACCTGGTCACCGAGCCCCGCGACGCGCCGAACGGCGCCACGTTCGCGGTCGGGACCGCCGACGGCAACGTCGCCCGGGCCCACGCGGCGATCCACCGCACGTGGGGCGAGCGGGGCGGGTTCCGGGCCGAGGTCGCCGGCGCGGGCTCGCAGGGCCGGGTCGTCGAGCTCGCCCCGCCCGGGGCCGATCCGCTCGCGGTGTCCGGGTTCGACCAGTTCACCGCCGGGACCACCCACGGCCGGGTGTGGCTCGGCGACGCGACCGTCCAGTGGTTCCACACCGCCCGGACCGTCGACATCCCGACCGGGGTGTACGACACCGTCCTCGGCAACCCGGACGGCACCAACGCGTGGACCGACACCCGGACGATGGCCGAGCTCAGGTACGAGCCGGCGCTGTCGGACACGGTCCGCCTGCTGACCCGCGCGACGGTCGACCGGTACGCATACGACGGGGTGTTGCCGTACGGGCCCACCACCTCGGTCGAGCGGTACGTCGGGGTGTCGTTCGGGGCCGAGGCGCGGGTGATCGTCGAGCCGTCGGCCCGGTTCCGGCTGTCGACCGGGATCCAGGGCAACCGCAGCCCGTACCTGGTGCTCGACGGCGAGGACCGGCTGCCGGACGGGACCGCGTCGTCGTACCTCGAGGCGTCGCAGCCGTACTCGATCGCCGCCGGGTACGTCCTGACCGATCTGGCGCCGGTCGACGCGGTCCACCTGACCGCCGGCGCGCGGGCGGACTACTGGTCGACGTTCGGGGTGGCGGTGTCGCCGCGGCTCGCGCTGGTCCTCGCCCCGGGCGCCCACGACGTGGTGAAGCTGCTCGGCGGCCGGGCGTTCCGCGCGCCGTCGATCTACGAGCTGTCGTACAACATCCCCGGGGTCCAGCTCCGGCCGGACTTCGACGGGACCACCCTGCTCCCCGAGACGGTGTGGTCGGGCGAGCTCGAGGCGACCCACCTGTTCGGCGACGGGTGGAGCGCGCTGGTGGCGGGCCACGGGAGCCTCGCGAACCAGCTGATCGAGACGGTGCCCGCCCCCGGCCAGCCGGACGTCGTGACCTACCGGAACAGCGACCTGCCGATCCGGATCCTCGGGGCGGACGCTGAGCTGTCTCGCCGGTTCCGCGGCGGCTGGACGGTGTCGGCGTTCTACGCCGGGCTCGACTCGCGGTACACCGACGGCGAACAGGTCCCGAACGCCCCGGCCCACGGCGCCGGCACCAAGCTGATCGTGCCGATCACCGCCCCGACGCTCCGGATCGCGTTCCGGACCAGCCTCGAGGCCCCGCGCCGGATCGATCTGCAGCGCGACGACACGACCGACCTCGCGGTGGTCGCCGACGCGGTCGCGTCCGGGACGGTGCCGGAGCGCGGGTTCGACTACGCGGTCGGCGTGTACAACCTGTTCGACATGGACTACGCCCAGCCGCTCGGGGACACGTTCCCGTTCCGGACGATGCCCCAGTCCGGCCGGACGCTGATGGTGGACCTGTCGCTCCGGTTCTAGCGAGAG